>CAZIWQ010000285.1:6154-7658 GCA_964542355.1 uncultured Armatimonadia bacterium | reverse complement strand
CGGAATGGCTCTGGAGGGCACTCAGCCGGCCGCTACGCCTCGGGGGCCGGCCGGATGTGGCCTTTTCGGCCGGACCCCTCGGCGGCCGGACCGGCCGCTGACGGCCATGCCGCCAACAGGGACCCGGTCGAGTGTCGTCTTCTCGATCGCGTTGCCGGCGGGCCACCGCCACCACACAGGAGACACAGCCGCATGGATGCAGCAAACGATGGAGCAGATCGGCGCCTCCGGTGCAGCTTCTGCGGACGCGAGCGACCGACCGAAGTCAAGCAGTTGATCGCCGGGCCGGGCGTCTACATCTGCGTCGACTGCGTCGGGCTGTGCAACCAGATCATCCGCAGCAAGGCCCAGCAGGCGACCAAAGAGGGCCTCGACAAAGATGCCGTCCCTGTGCCGCGGTCCATCAAAGACTACCTCGACGAGTACGTCATCGGCCAGGACCACGCCAAGCGCGTCCTGTCGGTGGCTGTCTACAACCACTACAAGCGCGTCAACCTGGGGCACACCGGCGACGACATCGAGCTGGACAAGACCAACGTCCTGCTCATCGGTCCCACCGGCTGCGGCAAGACCCTGCTCGCCCAGACACTGGCACGCATGCTCGACGTCCCCTTTACCATCGCCGATGCCACCTCGGTGACGGAGGCCGGCTATGTTGGCGAGGACGTCGAGAACATCCTGCTCCAGCTCTTGATCGCCGCCGATCACGACATCGAGCGAGCCGAGCGCGGCATCATCTACATCGACGAGATCGACAAGATCGCCGCCCGTGAGGACAACCCCTCGATCACGCGCGATGTGTCCGGGGAGGGTGTCCAGCAGGCCCTGCTCAAGATCCTCGAGGGGACGACCGCCAATGTCCCCCCGCAGGGCGGCCGCAAGCACCCCCAGCAGGAGTACATCCAGATCAATACGCGTAACATCCTGTTCATCTGCGGCGGGGTGTTCAACGGCCTCGTCGACATCGTCCGGCGGCGCACCCACAACCGCAGCATGGGCTTCGAGACCGCCGCCCAGGTCCCGACCCGCGCTGAGGATGATGAGGTCCTCGCCCAGGTCATGCCCCAGGACCTGATCACCTACGGCATGATCCCCGAGTTCGTGGGGCGCCTGCCGGTCACCGCAACCGTCCAGTCGCTGGACGAGACGAACCTGCGCCAGATCCTCGTCGAGCCCCGCAATGCGCTCGTGCGCCAGTACCAGAAGATCATGCGCCTGCTGGACGAGGTAGACCTGGTGTTCAGCGACGAGGCGCTCGACGCCATCGCCCACGAGGCGATGACCCGCAAGACCGGCGCCCGCGCCCTGCGTACCATCATCGAAGAGGTCATGCTCGACGTGATGTTCAATGTCCCCTCGGAACGCGATGTCGTCCAGTGCATCATCGGCGCCGACTGCATCACGCAGGGCGCCACCCCTGCGCTGGTACGCGCGAGCCAGGATGAGCAGAAGACCGCCTAACCTCCGCGTCGGCCCCACCGCCGCGCCGGACACGCGGCCCCGA
>CAZIWQ010000285.1:244-6144 GCA_964542355.1 uncultured Armatimonadia bacterium | reverse complement strand
GAGGGCACGCCGTGCCGTGGTCCCATCGGCCGGCGCCAGCGTCGGACTAGTGCCGCCGCCCGCGGCACACGGCGGGCGGCATGAGTAAGGGATCACGCCATCGCGAAACGACGGGTGTCGATGAAGAAGCGAGCAGAAGTGACTGAGCCCGAGGCCGCGGTGGCCGGCGACGCCGGACACCCGTCCCACCTCGCGGTGCTGCCGCTGCGGGATGTCGTGATGTTCCCGCACATGGTGGTCCCGCTGGGCGTGGTCCGCGAGCGGAGCGTGCGGGCGCTCCAGGCTGCCAAGCTGGCGGGCGAGCCGCTGCTCGCGATCGCCCAGATCAGCGCCCATGACGACGACCCTGCGCCCCATGAGATGTTCCGCATGGGCACCGTCTGTCGTGCCGTGCAGGTGCTCGAGCTACCCGACGGCACGCTCCGCGTGGTGTTGGAGGGTCTCTACCGCGCCCGGCTTGACACCTACCTGCAGCAAGACCCCTACTACCGCGCGCGGTTCACTCCGGTGCACAGTGCCGAGCGCCGCTCGCTCGAGCTGCAGGCGATGATGCGCAACGTGGTCTCCCAGTTCGAGGAGGCCACCAACCTCAGCCGCAGCATCCCACCCGAAGCACTGGTGATGTGCCTCAACCTCGAGGAGCCGGGGCGGCTCGCCGATACGGTCGGCACGTACCTGGGGATCAAGACCGCTGAGAAGCAGCAGCTCCTCGAGACGCTTGACGTGCGCGAGCGGCTGCGCTTGCTCGACCGGCTGCTCGCCGCGGAGCTCGAGATCCTGATGCTCGAGCGCGACATCCATGTCCGCGTCCATAACGAGCTGGAGGACAGCCAGCGCGAGCACTATCTGCGCGAGCAGTTGCGGGCGATCCAGGACGAGTTGGGCGAGGGCGGCGGGCTCCCGATGGATGTCGAGGAGTACCGCGAGAAGATCCTGGCCGCCCACATGTCCGAGGAGGCGACGGAGAGGGCCCTGCGCGAGCTCGAGCGCCTCGAGCAGATGCCCGCCGCCTCCCCCGAAGTCTCGGTGCTGCGCACCTATCTCGACTGGCTCGTCGAGCTCCCGTGGACGACGCAGACATCCGATGAGATCGACATCAACCGGGCGCAGGAGATCCTGGACGAAGACCACTACGGGCTGAAGAAGGTCAAGGAGCGCGTGCTGGAGTTCCTCGCCGTGAGGCAGCTCGTGGCGCGCGCCCGTGGCCCGATCCTGTGCTTCATCGGCCCTCCCGGTGTCGGCAAGACCTCCATCGGCCGCTCGATCGCGCGCTCGATGGGGCGCGAGTTCATCCGCATCTCGCTGGGCGGCGTGCATGATGAGGCGGAGATCCGCGGCCACCGGCGCACCTACGTGGCCGCCCTCCCCGGGCGCATCATCCAGGCCCTCCGGCGCGCCAAGAGCAACAACCCCGTGTTCATGATCGACGAGATCGACAAGGTCGGTGCCGACTTCCGGGGCGACCCAACCTCAGCCCTGCTCGAGGTGCTCGACCCCGAGCAGAACGACTCGTTCCGCGACCACTACCTGGAAGTGCCCTTCGACCTGTCCAACATCATGTTCATCGCCACCGGGAATCTGCTCGAGCCCGTGCCGCCCGCGCTGCGCGACCGCATGGAGGTCATCGAGTTCCCCGGCTATACCGAGGACGAGAAGCTCCAGATCGCCCGCCGCTTCCTCGTCCGCAAGCAGCGGACCGAGAACGGTGTCTCGGGCAAGCACGTGAAGTTCACCGACCGCGGGCTGCGCTACCTGATCACGCACTATACCTACGAGGCGGGAGTACGCAACCTCGAGCGCGAGATCGCCTCGGTCTGCCGCAAGACCGCCAAACGCGTCGCGGGGGGCGAGCAGCCGGCGATCACCGCCGACCCGACCTCCATCCCCGGCCTGCTCGGCCCGGAGCAGTACCACCACGACCGCCGTGGCGACGAGGACCGCATCGGGGTGGCGACCGGCCTCTCGTTCACTCCCCAGGGCGGCGACATCATCCACATCGAGGTCTCTGTCGTGCCGGGCAAGGGCGAGCTAGTCCTCACCGGCCACCTCGGCGAAGTGATGAAGGAGTCGGCCCAGGCGGCGCTGGGGTACGCTCGCCTCCTCGGCCAGCAAGTCGGCTTCACCCAGGATCACTTCGAGAAACATGACATCCATGTCCACGTCCCGTCCGGGGCCATCCCCAAGGAGGGACCGTCGGCGGGCATCGCCATCTGCACCGCCCTCGTCTCCGGGCTGCGGCAGGCACCCGTCCGCAGCAACGTGGCACTCACCGGCGAGATCACCCTCCACGGCCGGGTCCTCAAGGTGGGCGGCGTGCGCGAGAAGGTGCTGGCGGCCCATCGCGCCGGCATCACCAAGGTCATCCTGCCTCGCGACAACGAGCGCGACCTGCTGGACCGCGATGAGATCCCGGCCCAGGTGCACCACGACATCACCTTCGTCTTCGTCGAGACCATGGACCAGGTGCTGTAGCACGCCCTGGTCGCCGTTTGACGCTCGCCCGGGGCAAAGCCGCCGGCCGCTCGCCGGTGCACCAAGGCCCGCCTTGACCCCGACGCCCCTTTGCGACATAATCTGCCAGGTCGATAGAGAACACAACGGCCGTGACGGGGAAGAGTACGCGGGAAGCGTCGGGTGCAGCGAGCCGGTGGTAAGGTGCGAGTACCGGCCCCGACGTCCGCCGAACGTCACCCCTGAGCCGTCGGGCTGAACCGCAGCCCCCTCCCCCGGTGCGCCTCCCCCACCGCGACAGGAGGTGGCGCTCACTAGGCCCCACCGGGTACGCCCGTTATCGCGTCGGAGCGTCGCCGGCTCGCCCGGCGGAACTCGGGTGGTACCGCGGGAAGCGTTGTGTGCGCCTCTCGTCCCGATCGGGATGAGGGGCGTTTTCGTTTCGTCACGCATCCCGCCCCCTACCTCACGCTGACCGGAGGAACACGATGGAGTTCGCGATGGAGAAAGCCTACGAGCCCCACAATATCGAGGGGCGCATCTATGACTACTGGCTCGCGCACGGGGTGTGCGATGCACACGTCACGCCCGGCAAGCCGTCATACTGCATTGTCATCCCACCCCCGAACGTCACGGGGATCCTGCACATGGGGCATGCCCTCGACAACACGATCCAGGACCTCCTGACCCGCTGGAAGCGAATGAGCGGGTATGAGGCTCTGTGGCTGCCGGGCACCGACCACGCCGGGATCGCGACGCAGAACGTGGTCGAGCGCATGCTCGCCGAGGAGGGCCGGACCCGCGACGACCTCGGGCGCGAAGCGTTTGTCGCCCGGGTGTGGGAGGTCAAGGACAAGCACCACGCCCACATCATCGAGCAGCTCCGCCGCTTCGGCTCCTCGCTCGACTGGCGGCGCGAGCGCTTCACGATGGACGCTCAGCTCTCGCGAGCGGTGCGCGAAGCGTTCGTGCGCCTGTGGGAGGATGGGCTGATCTACCGCGGCGACTACATGGTGAACTGGTGTCCCCGCTGTGCCACCGGGCTGTCCGACCTCGAGGTTGAGGCGGTCGATACGAACGGCCACCTGTGGCACATCCGCTATCCCGCGGCCGACGGCGGCCCCGGGCTGGTGGTCGCCACCACGCGCCCCGAGACGATGCTGGGCGACACCGCGGTCGCGGTCCATCCCGACGACCCCCGCTACCGCGACATGATCGGGAAGACCGTGATCCTGCCACTGATGGAGCGCGAGATCCCGGTGGTCGGGGATGAGTACCTCGACATGGAGTTCGGCACCGGGGCGCTCAAGGTCACTCCGTCCCATGACCCCAACGACCTGGAGATCGCGCGCCGTCATGGCCTGCCCGAGTGTGTCGTCATCGGCAAGGACGCGATGATGACCGCGGAGGCCGGTCGCTACGCTGGCATGGACCGCACGGCGTGCCGCAAACAGGTCGTCGCCGACCTCGAGGCGCAGGGCCTGCTGGTGACCGTGGAAGCCTACTCCCACGCCGTCCCGCACTGCAGCCGCTGTGACACGGTGCTCGAGCCGCTGGTGTCCACGCAGTGGTTCGTGCGCATGCAGCCGCTGGCGGAGCAGGGCCTGGCCGCCGTCGACAGCGGCAAGGTGCGCTTCGTCCCTGAGCGCTGGACCAAGGTCTACCGCGACTGGCTCGAGAACATCCGCGACTGGCCGATCTCGCGCCAGTTGTGGTGGGGGCACGCGATCCCGGTGTGGTACTGCGACGACTGCGAGGAGATGACGTGTGCGCGCGAGGACCCCACTACCTGCGCCCACTGCGGCGGCGCCAACATCCACCAGGACCGCGATGTGCTGGACACCTGGTTCAGCTCGCAACTGTGGCCGTTCTCCACGCTCGGCTGGCCGGACAAGACCCCCGATTTGGACTACTTCTACCCGACCAGCGTCCTGGTCACCGCCTACGACATCATCTACTTCTGGGTCGCCCGCATGATCATGGCCGGGATGCACTTCACCCACCAGGAGCCGTTCCACGACGTGTTCATCCATGGCCTGGTGCGGGATGAGAAGGGCCGCAAGATCAGCAAGAGCCTGGGCAATAACGTCGACCCGATCGAGCTGATCGACACGTATGGCGCGGACGCGCTGCGCTTTGCCCTGACGCAGCTCATCACGCACGGGCAGGACCTGAGCCTGGCCGAGGACCGCTTCGTGGGCGCCCGCAACTTCTGCAACAAGCTGTGGAATGCCTCGCGGTTCGTGCTGATGAACCTGCAGGATGCACCGGCCGCCGCGGCCGAGGCCGTGGTGCCGCAGACGCTGGCCGACCGCTGGATCCTCAGCCGCCAGCAGCGCATGCTGGCGACGGTGAGCCACCAGCTCGCGGAGTACAACCTGGCCCAGGCCGCCGAGGCACTCTACGAGTACGTGTGGGGCGAGTTCTGCGACTGGTACCTCGAGCTGGCGAAGCCGGCGCTCCAGGACGAAAGCCGCGCCCACACGCAGGCCCTGCTCGCCGAGCTGCTCGCGACCATCCTGCGGGCCCTGCACCCGTTCATCCCGTTCATCACGGAGGAGATCTGGCAGCGCTGGCGGCCCGCGGAGGGCCCGCTCGCCCTCCAGCCGTTCCCGGTCGCCGACGCGACCCGGCTTGACGAGCCGGCCGAGGCTGCGATGGCAGCCCTCCAGGAGGTGCTTGGCGCGGTCCGCTCGCTGCGCGCCGACTTCAGCATCGCCCCGGGCACTCGGCTACCGCTGACACTCGTGGCGCCCGACGAGGCCCTCGCGGAGGTGCTGCAGGCCCATGCGGCCGGCTTCGCCGCCCTGGCCGGCGTCTCGCAGCTTACGGTGGTGACCGGCCCGGCCGCCAAGCCCCCTGATGCCGTCTCCCGGGTCGCCGCCGCCACCGAGGTCTACCTCCACCTCGGCGCTGCGATCGACCTGCCGGCGGAGCTGGCGCGCCTGGACAAGCAGATCGCGAAGGCAAACGCCGACGCCGAGCGCAGCCGCAACAAGCTGGCTAACGACGGCTTCCGCAGCAAGGCCCGGCCCGAGGTGATCGCGAAGGAGCAGACCGCGCTGGCGGAAGCGGAAGCGGTCATCGGGAAGCTGGAGACGCAGTGGCAGACACTCGCAGCCCTGGGGGGCAGGCCTGGATGAGGCAGTCAAGCGGGTCCGTGCATTACTACCGGAAGCGCGCTGTGACGCGCACAACAGAGGCGGGGCAAGCCTCCGCTCGGGACCTGGTGTCCGGCGGCACTCGCCACGTGCGAGTGGTGAAGAAGCGGGCCGCCACCGCCTCGGCGGGCCGCCTTCTCACCCTCACAGCCTTCGCCATCGCCATGGGGCACTTGGAGGCCGTGGTCGTGGTCTACCTGCGCGAGGTCATCGGCCTGACGCCGGCCCCTCCGACGCTCACTGCGGAGGTCATGGCCCGCGTCCCCGGCTGGATTCTCGCGGTGGAGC
>CAZIWQ010000285.1:0-234 GCA_964542355.1 uncultured Armatimonadia bacterium | reverse complement strand
GACGCGCGAGGCGGCAACGATCATCATGTTAGCCTGCCTCGCTCTGCTCGTCGGCCGTACCGGGTGGGAGCGTGCCGGTACGTTCCTGCTGGCGTTCGGGGTGTGGGACATCACCTACTACGCAGCACTGCGGTGGATGATCGACTGGCCGCCCTCGTTTGCCACGATGGACCTGTTGTTCCTGATCCCCCGGAACTGGTACGCCCCGGTGTGGATGCCGCTGCTCGCCTCATG
>CAZIWQ010000284.1:0-7667 GCA_964542355.1 uncultured Armatimonadia bacterium | reverse complement strand
AGGTTGCTGAGGTGGCCCTATCGAACGCCCCGGCTCGTGCCGCGGAACGGAAGACCATCGCGCCGGCGCTGCGGGCGCGGGCTGTGGTCTGCTTCGAGGTGTTGGCGGGGATCGTGGCGGAGGGTTGAGGGGGGGGAGAACGCTTGCGCGCCTGGGGACGCCCTTGACAAGCCCGACGCTGACGAACATGATCTCCGCAGACGAGCTTGTGTCGAGGTGGTCAGAGTGGACCTGTGGAGTGCGGCAGAGGCTGCTCGCTATCTGAGGATGAGTCGAGATGCCCTGAGTCGCAAGACCGCGGCCGGTGAAGTCCCAGCCCAGCGGATCGATGGAAGCTGGCGGTACCGGAAGGCGGCTCTCGACGAGTGGCTGGCGCAGGGCCGCCCGCGGCCGACACCGCAGCCGCCGCTGTTCCACTGGGGAGCATCCATCGGGACTGATTGCATGAGCTATGCCATCGCCTCGCAGCGAGGCGTGAACGGTGAGATCAACAAGCTGAGCCCCGAGGACGAGTCGGTGCATGCCTGGTACCGTTTCGTCCTCTCGTTCCCGCCGCACCTGGTGCGGGAGTACCTGGAGCGGTTCGGCGTCGGCGCAGGGGGGCGGGTCCTCGACCCCTTCTGTGGGACGGGGACCACTCTAGTCACCTGCAAGAAGATGGGTGTCGCGAGCGTGGGTGTCGAGGGGACGCCGATGGGCTGTTTTGCCAGTGCAGTAAAGACTGACTGGCGTCCAGACCCTCAGGGGTTGCTGGCTCATGCGAGGGAGGTTGCCGCGGTCGCCACGCATGAGATCGAGGCAACGACGGGTGGATCCCTGCGTGCTCTTGCCCCGGAGTCGGCCAAGGTACTCCTCACGGACTCCATCAGTCCACTGCCCCTGCACAAGGTCCTTGTGCTGCGTGACGTGATGGATCGGCTGCGTGCCGGGGCCTACTGGCGACATGAGGCCCTGGCGCTGGCCAAGATCCTGCCGACGGGAGTCGGGAACCTGCGGTTCGGGCCTGAGGTGGGCGTTGGCGCCAAGAAGGACGACGCCCCGGTGGTCTCAGCGTGGCTGCGGGAAGTCGAGGCGATGTCGGCGGACCTGTGCGCCGCTCGGACACTGGAGCCTGTGGAGGCTGTCGCCCACAATGCGGACTCCCGCGCCCTGGACGGCCTTCTGGCCGCCGAGAGCATCGACGCCGTTGTGACATCGCCGCCGTACCCCAATGAGAAGGACTACACACGGATCATGCGGCTGGAGACGGTGCTGCTGGGGTTCGCGCACAACGGTAGGGACTTGCAGGCTGTGAAGCGGGGACTGTTGTGCTCGAACACGCGCAATGTGTACAAGAACAACGAGGATCACGCATGGGTCGCCAACTGCCCGGAAGTGCAGCGGCTGGCCAGTGAGATCGAGGCCAGGCGCATCGAGCTGGGCAAGACCTCCGGGTTTGAGCGGCTGTACGGGCGCGTTGTGAAGCTCTACTTCGGTGGGATGCTGAGGCATCTCGCGAGCCTGCGGCCGGCGCTGCGTCCGGGGGCGCGGCTCGCCTACGTCGTCGGCGACCAGGCCTCATATCTGCGGGTCATGATCCGGACGGGACAACTACTCGCCGGCATCGCGGAGGCCCTGGGCTACGTGGTGGAGGGTATTGAGCTGTTCCGCACGCGCATGGCAACGGCCACGAAGGAGCAACTGCGCGAGGAGGTCGTCATGCTACGTTGGCCGGGAGGACCGCCAAGTTGCAGCTAGCCTGGGGGGAACCGATGAGCGCGAAGAAGCCCAACAGATACGACCAGATCATCGAGCATATCTTCTTCAGCCACCACAAGGCTGGCTCCACGGGTGTATCGTTCACGAGCGAGGAGTACGAGGAGGCCGCCCGGGCACTTGGTATCCCCCTGGTCAGGAATGCTCCTGACATCCTCTACAGCTATCGGGCCGGGCGGTCGGCGCTGCCTCACAAAGTCAAAGCAACTGCGCCGAAGGGTGCCAGTTGGGAGATCGTGCTGGACGGGCGGGGGCGCTACCGCTTCGAGCTGCGGAAGCCGTTCTCGATCATCCCCAACGCAGGGCTCGCCGAGACGAAGGTACCCGACGCTACGCCGGGCATCATCGAGAAGTATGCGTTTGCCGACGAACAGGCTCTGCTGGCGAAGGTGCGCTACAACCGGCTCATTGACGTCTTCACCGGTGTTACGTGCTACTCGCTCCAGAATCATCTCCGGACAGCCCTGCCGAACGGCGCTCAGGTCGAGGCTGACGAGGTCTACATCGGGGTCAATAGGCAAGGCGTCCACTTCGTGTTCCCGGTCGAAGCCAAGGGGGCAACTGAGACACTTCGGATCTTGCAGATCGAGCAGGGACACGACCTATGCCGTGCCAGGTTCCCCGATCTGGTCTGCCGACCGATCGGGGCCCAGTTCGTCGAGCCTGGCCTGATCGCGCTTTTCGAGTTCGAGCCATCAGACGGCGGGTTGCGGATCGCTTCCGAGAAGCACTACCGCCTGGTCGCGCCGGAAGCCGTGTCGCGGGAGGACCTTGCGGCCTACCGGGAAAGGACTGACTGACATCGGCTGGATGCTGCGCCAGCGACCTGTCTACATGAAACGGTGATGAGGGTGCCCAGGAAACAGATCCCCGAACTGAAGACCGACGAGGCCGCGGCGGAGTTCTGGGACGGCCACAGTCTGGCTGACTACGTCGCCGATACCGAGCCGGCGGAGGATGCCGTCTTCAGTGTCAGTCCCCTGAAGCAGATCTGCCTGCGGCTGGCCCCGAGCCAGATCGAGCAAGTCAGGGGCATCGCGCGAGCCAAAGGCATCGGCTACCAGACGCTGCTGCGGATGTGGATCACTGAGCGCGTGCGCGAGGAGAGCCTGCCGGAGGACAGCGGCCCTACGACCCCTTGAGGACTTGCTCCACCTCGTCCTGTCCGACCCCCTCGATCTCGATCAGCTTGTCGCGCGACCGCTCGCCGGCGACGATGCGGATGTCGCTCGGGCGCACGCGCAGCGTCTTGGCGAGGAAGCGCGCCAACGCCTCGTTCGCCGCTCCCTCGACCGGTGGCGCCTGCAGGCGGATGGTGATGGCATCTCCGCGCAGGCCGGCCACCTGATTCTTGCCGGCGCGCGGAATCACGCGGACCTTGATGCGGGCGCTGGGCATGGGCACGACCACCGGGCCTCACAGATTGGTGGCGACGATGAGGCAGAACACGAGCAGGTTGTGCAGGGCATGGGCGACCACGCTGGGCCACAGTGAGCGGCGCTGCTCGTAGAGATAGGCCAGCAAGATGCCGACACCGGCGATGGCAAGCATGCCGCCGAAGGCGAGCTTGACGTGCGCGGCGCCGAAGAGCAGGGCGCTGAGCGGGATGGCCAGCAGCGGATGGAGGCGCCGGCGCAGCCCCGGGTAGATGAAGCCCCGGAAGATCAGCTCTTCCAGCAGGGGCGCGGCGATGCAGATGAGGACGAAGAAGATCGCCAGCTCCGCGGTGCCCCGCGCGCGCCCGAGCAGATCACTGGTGGACTGGGCGGCGGGTGGCAGGTAGTCGAGGCCGGCCCAGTGGGCGACGACGACCAGACAGACGAAGAGTGCGACGAGGACGCTGTAGCCGGTAGTGCCACCGACGATCGCCGCCCACGATGGCCGCCCGCCGAGGCCGAGAGCGCGCAGCAGATCGCGCGCCGCCGCCCCCATCCGGTGACGCATCACCAGCATCGCGAGCAGCGAGAACACCACGTAGGAGGCCAGCAGGATCAGAGCGGCGACCCAGGCGGGCCCGCCCCGGCTCTGCCAGCGCGCGGTCACCAGCTCGGACAACTGGCCGACGAACACCATGGCAAACAGCAGGGCGGCACCGACCTCGAGGGCGTCGAGGGCCGACCACGCGACAATCAGCGGGGACGTGGTGTCCGGGCGCGGAGGGCGTACCAGGCGGGTAACGGTCGCCCGCACGAGCGCGACGAGGCCCAGGACGGTCAGCAGACAGTAGATGACGGCGAGGCCGAGCAGCCACCCGGCGAACCTGGCGTCGCTGTGTGCCGCGCGCTCCTGCGCCCGCCGGGCCTGTGCCCCGGCACCCAGGCGGTGGTACAGGTCGACCAGCACGCCCCGTGCCAGCCACTGGTCTTCCTGCTCGATGATCGCGGCGGCGCGCCGCAATTGGCTCTTCGGCACCGGTTTGGGCTCGTAGACGCAGGAGGCGGCCAGGTACAGGTTCATGCGGTCCGGGTCAAGCTGCACCACGCGCTCGAACGCCTGGAGACCCTCCTCCGGGTGCCCCTGCCGCGAGTAGATGACGGCGAGGCGGAACAGGGCATCGGCGCTCGGCAGGTCGGTGGGGAGTGCCGCTCGCTCGTAGGCGGCAAGCCCGATCTGCAGCAGATCCTCGGGATCGATCCCGAGCATGCGCACCATCTGCCGCGGCGCCGCGTCCAGCGCCAAGCCCAGACGATAGGGGATGTCGCCCTGCAGGGGTGAGACCGAGGCGCCGGTGCGGTACCAGCGTGCCTCGAGCAGCGGTCGCCCCGAGCCCGCCGTCAACACCGCCACTGACATGGCTACCAGTGCGGCGATGACCGCCACTCGCGTCATGACATCGCGCGGGGGTCGGTGGCGTTGATCCTGGCCAGGTTGGTGCTCTGTCACGGTGGAAACCCTGTTGCCCCCCCTCTGCTGCGACGGCCGACGGACACCGACAACGCGAATGCGAGCTGCGGCGGGAGGAGGGGTGCTCGGCGGGGGGGGAGGCGGTCCGGGGGCATCGCCCAACGCGATGGAGGCCCTCAGACAGTGCGCTGTGGCGGCGGGGAGCCGGCCACACGCGGGTCCGTGGGCGGAGGCCGCCCCGCAACCTCAGCCCTCCGCTCGCGTGCCGCCCGCCGTGGTCGCTGCCTGGCTCCGAGCGGGCGCACTCCTGAGCAGTGCCAGGGCCGTGCGCAGCCCCGGCGGACGTCTCGACGCGGCGCCGGGGCCTCCCTCCGACATCGCGGCCACGGCGCGATCCTATCCCCCCAGCTTCTGCGAGCGCTCAGCGGCGGCAATGACCGCTTCGATGGTCGCCGCCCTGAGACCTCCAGCCTCCAGTTGTCGAATGCCGGCGATGGTCGTGCCTGCCGGCGAGCATACCATGTCTTTCAGGCTCGCGGGCCCCTCACAGTCGCGCACGTACTTGGCCGCGCCAAGCACGGTCTGGGCAGCCAGGCGCTGGGCAACGCGGCGAGGCAGCCCGGCGGCGACGCCGCCGTCGGCCAGGGCCTCGATGAATACGGCGACGAACGCGGGACCGCTCCCGGAGAGGCCGGTGACGGCGTTGAGCAGAGGCTCGGCCAGCTCCTCCGCCGCCCCGATGGCGTTGAACCATTCGTCGACCAGCGACTTGTGCGCGGGGCTCACGTGCTCGTTCACGGCGTACCCGAACGCGCCTTCGTGGACCTCACAGACAATGTTGGGCATGGCGCGGACGATGGGCGTCGTCTCGCCCAGCAGCGCGCCCAGCCGGCCGAGGGGGACCCCGGCCATGATGGAGATGACAAGCTGCGCCGGCGGGCGCGCGGCGGTCGCGGGACGCAGGGCGGCCTCGAAGTCCTGGGGCTTGACTGCGACCAGGAGCACGTCCGCGGTGGCCGCCGCGGCCGCGATCTCGGTGACGACGGTGACCCGCGGGCATGCTGCCACGAGGCGGTCGCGCGCCGGCGCCATGGCGTCGGCAGCGATGATCTCCTCCTCGCGGAGGATCCCGCGGGCGACCCATGCTTTGATGAGCGCGGAGCCCATCTTGCCGGCTCCGGCAACGGCCAGCCGGTAGGATGACTGCTGCACGGCGGACACCTCAGTGTGCCGGCACCAGCGACACGTAGCTGATGCCGACTAGTAGGGGTCAGTGTCGGTGGAGCGGTCGGTCTCGTAGCGCGGCTGTCCCAGGCTCGGACCGTCGAGCACGAGCTTCTCAATCGGCATGTCGAACGGCGCGCACGCGTACACCCAACTCCCCAGCTTCTTCATGTAGCCGTTGAGCCCGTACGTGACGCCCCCGAGGAAGTCGCGGATGCGCCGTGCCTCCTCCGGGTTGCAGTCCTCGAGGTTGAGGATGACAGGTACCTGGCGCTTGATCTCATCGGCGACGATGGTGGCCTCGTCCATGTTGCGGGGCTCGGCACGCACGAGCGGGCACGTCGAGGTGCTGCTGGTGGCGGCGCGTTGGGGGTGTAGCGGATAGACGCCCTCGTCCTCGTCGCGCACGATCTGCGAGGTCAGGGGCTGGTCCTCATAGTCCTCATCGAGGCCAAGACCGAACAGGTCAAGCGCTCTCTCCCAGACGGATCGGGGCATGGCGGGGTCCCTCCTGCTTGCAGTTGGTGTCGGGCTGCAAGTGCTTGCTGCTAGGTGTTAGTGCGGATGCCGGCCCCTGACCGGCGTGCTGCGACCTGGTGTGCGGTTAGCGGCGGTTGCCCCGGTGTAGTGCTCTGGCGCGGGCCTCGGGCGTAGCGTCGCGGCCTCAGTACGGCGTTGCGGCCGCTCGGCTAGCCCACGTCTCTGTGCCCGAAGATGGCGGTCCCCACGCGCACGATCGTTGCAGCCTCCTCCACTGCAATCTCATAGTCCTGCGACATGCCCATGGACAGCTCGCACATCGCTCCCGACGGGAGATTGGGCGCGATGCGCTGGGCCAGCTCGCGCACCTCGGCGAACAGGCGGCGCGACTGGGTGGCCGGCGCACCGAACGGCGTCATGGCCATCAGACCGCGCAACTGGAGATGCTCGCGGGCGACGACCTCATCGGCCAGCCTCGCCACATCCGGCGGTGAGACGCCGAACTTCGTGTCCTCGGATGCGATGTTCACTTCGATCAAGACCGGCTGGCGCCGGTCGTGCCGGGCGGCGCGGCGGTCGAGTTCATCGGCGAGCGCGACGTCATCGACGGTGTGCACCAACTCGCAGAATCCGGCCAGGTACTTCGCCTTGTTGCGCTGGAGGTGTCCGATGGCATGCCAGCGCAGGTGACGCTCCGGCTCGCGGACGCAGAACGCTTCCCATTTCGCCGTCAGCTCCTGAACGTAGTTCTCGCCCAGGTCTCTGGCGCCGGCAGCGATGACCGCCGCAATCTGCTCCACCGCGCGCGTCTTGGTCACCGCGAGTACCAGGACACCGTCAGGGTCGCGGCCGGCACGGTGTGCGGCGGCCGCCACTTTGGCCCGGACCTCCTGGTACGACGCTGCAATATCGTGCATCAGCCGTCAGTCCGAGCCACTTCGCTCGGCGGGAAGAGACTATTTCTTGGCGTCCTCGTCAAAGTCCAGCGCCCAGTCGCTGAATCCGGCATCCTCGTCCTCGGCCGCCGACGGCGCGGGTGGCAACTCCGGCTCGGCCGCGACCGTTCCGGGCGGTGCCGGCGGGGCGAGCTCTTCCTCGTCGAAGTCGAGCTCACCGGGCGCAGGGGCAAAGTCCTCATCGGCTGGCTCCGCGATCGCCGGCGGGGGGGGCAGCGGCAGCACATCCTCCTCGTCGGCCGCGACGGCCCCGGGGGGAGGTGGCGGGGCGAAGTCCTCGTCCGCTATGTCCTCGACCCCGGGCGGGGGCGGCGGGGCGAAGTCCTCGTCCGCGACATCCACGACCCCGGGCGGGGGCGGCGGGGCGAAGTCCTCGTCCGCGACATCCACAACACCGGGCGGGGGCGG
>CAZIWQ010000283.1:0-7674 GCA_964542355.1 uncultured Armatimonadia bacterium | reverse complement strand
GCAGGCACGGCAGACGGCTCGCGCTCGGGGGAGCGCTCCTACCACGGCACACGGCAGGCCTCCCCCCCGACCTCACGGCAGGACAACATCCCCGCGGCCCCCAGATCGAACGTGGGGCCGCCGGTGCCGGTCAGCATCACCCACTCGCCGCACTCCATGCGTCGGAGGCCGATGTTGAAGCCGAGCTTCAGGCCCGGCCGTGGGCGGATGCCCACCTGCGTCAGCGGGAGGCGCACTTCCGCGGTCCAGATGGAGTGTGCAGGACAGCGCGCAGAGGGTGACGACCGCGGCGCAGCGGGACGGGGCCATCGTGGCGCGACCTTCGGGAAGCGGCGGGTATGCGCGACCTTGCGGCGAGGTGCCTTCGCGCCAGTGGGGATGAGTCCCTGCCGGGCGGGCCGCCGAGGTGTTCCTCAAGCGCGGCCTGTTCCGGCGTCAGCGCGACGCGGAGATCATGAATCCCGAGTTCCTGCTCCTGCACTATCCCACTTGCTGGCGCTACGACATCCTGGTGGCGCTGAAGGTGATGGCCGAGGCGGGTCTCATCGGTGTCGGCCGGGTGTTTCCACGCTGTCAGATAGCTAGGGGTCCGGCCGAAAAGGCCACATCCGGCCGGCCCCCGAGGCGTAGCGGTCGGCTGAGTGCCCTCCAGAGCCATTCTGGCGTAGCTTCGCGGCCTCAGAACGGCTTTTCGGCCGCTCTTCTAGTCGAACAGCCCGTCCGTGAGCACCTTCCCCTGTTCGTCGGCCTTGATGGCATCGTCGATGGATATGTCGTCCAAGGACTTCCCGATGACCCGGTAGTCGCCGGCGTCCGTCCCTCCGACGAAGAACCCGTTGACGTTGCCCATGTAGTGGGTGTTGATGTCGGATGGGAAGCAAGGAAGCAAGGGGAAATAGGACGAGTCATCCAGCGGCTCCAGTACCATCCGGATGCAGTTCCAGTCCGTCCACCCGACCGGCACCCAGTTCTGCAAGGGCACCCAGCCGAATGGGGGGACCCACACCTCCGGCCAGGCGTGGTTTAGGCCTCCGCCCCACCGAGCAGCCAGACCCAGTGCGCGTAGCAGAGCGCAGGTGGCAGTGGCATGGCCGGCGCATGCGGTTCGGTGTGTGCGGAGGGCGACCTCGGAGTGGTTCCAGTCGTAGTGGTGCCACTCCCCGGCCCCATCAGGCACCCAGTCGGTGGGGACCTGAGGCTTGTCCTTCGGGTCCACCGGGAGCGGGTCGGCGATGTTGAGGGTGACCCACGTGTTCACGTTCTCGATGGTCTCGCGAATGGTGCGTCCCCTGAGCGGCGCGGCAATGAAGGCCGCCAGAGGTGTGGTGGGGTCAATGTCAGTCGTCGTGCCAAGATAGGGCCGGTACTGCTCCGGCACGGAGTACGGGGTAGTAGCCTCGTCCAGGTCGATGAAGGCGCGGGTCTCTTTGACCACCATGCGGGCGACGACCGGCTTGTCAATGTCCTGTGGCACAACTCGGTAGCGCCGAGCCCCAGCCGTATCGACCACCTCCCGGTAGCTCCTGGCGTTGGTGAGGAACACCCGGCACTGCAGGTAGGGTGACTCAACCGGCACGGGAATATCCCAGAACCCCGCCTCCCGGTAGTGATGCCCAAAGTCCGGGTTGAACCGGCGCTCGTCAAAGGTCTTCGAGAAGGCCACAACCTTCGTGGCCACTTCCTCGTGGATCCCGCGAAGCCGGGCCGTCCACTGCGGTTGCTGCTTTGCCTCCCACTGATACCGATCCGTCTTGCGGAACTCCCTGAGCACCGCTCTTGCCTGAGCGAACCGGCCCGCCAAGCGGTAGGCCTGGCACAGGTCAATCACGTCCATGCCGCACGGGAACAGCCTCTGGGCCTCCTCCGCATAGGGAACGGCATCTGCATACCGGCACAACTGCTGCTTCGCCCATGCCATCACGCGGCAGTGGTAGTCACTGACCGCGGCCCTTCTCTCGACCCGCTTGAAAGCCACCTGCGCCTCCTCGGGGTAGTGGGTGTTGTACCCCTGCGCCACCAGGCTGCGCATAGCCTCGATGTCCTTGGGCTCCTGGGAGACGACGTAGAGCACATCGGGGGTTGCGCCTAGCTCCGTGGGCACGGAGGCGGTGAAGGCGTGGGGCTGTTGCGCCGGAACCGGGTTGCCGGCGAACGGGCATCGCGCGATGAGTGTGTCGCCATGGTACCCGGCGACGGCGAACTGGGGCGCCACGGGTGTGTCCCCGCCGTTGCGGGCCGAGACGCGGACCGTCAGCGCCGGCTTGCCCTGGGGGTCGGTTGCGGCGGACACCACGACCTCCTCGATCGTCAGGCCAGCGACATCGGCGCCAATCGGCACCGCCTCACCCAGTGCCTTGACGGGATAGGCCGTATCGTCGGGGATCACCAACTGGCGCCTCGGGTGTGGTGGCACTCGGCCGGCCTCTGCAATGAACAGTTTGATGATAGGGCTCAGTCCCAGCTTGCCGGCGAGATCTACCGGTGTGACGTGATCCAGGCGGGGCGCATAGAGGTCCGCCTTCCGCTCCATCAGCAGCTTCACGACATCCAGTTGGTTACCAGTGACTGCATGGTGCAATACCGTGGCCCGGTTGGCGTCTGAAGCGTTCACGTCGCCACCCCCGTCCAGAAAGGCCTTCACGGCGGACAAGTCGCCTTCCTCGGCATCCTGGAAGACATCGGCGCCCGCGAACCATGGGGAGCCCAACATAGCGATCAGGGCGACTGCAGCCAGGGAGATGACTGATCTCATTCCGGTCCTCCGCTTGTTGGCAGGGTGAACTGTGGGCGTCCCTCGTGCGACCCGAAGGCCTACGGGGTTCGGGCGACGCGGAACCCGCCCGTCAGGCTGTGGCCCCACGGCGTGACCGCGCCGTACCGGTACGCAGAGCGGCAGCCGTAGTCGCCATTGCTGTTCATGGCGCCGCCGCGTAGGTGCCTGTGCTTGCCGGTGGCCGGGCCGGTCGGGTCGTCGGTCGGAGATGATGCATAGTAGTCGCTCTGCCACCAGTCGTTGCACCACTCGCTCACGTTCCCGGCCATGTCCAGGGCTCCGCACCAGCTTGCGCCCTCTGGGAAGCTCCCGACCGCGAATGTGGTGTGGCCGGGGCCCTGATTGTCGATGTTGCAGCACTTGCCCTTATCCCACTCACTGCCCCACGGGTACGCCCGCCCCTCGGGACCCCGCGCCGCGTACTCCCACTCCGCCTCTGTCGGTAAGCGCAGCCCGTGGAAGTCGCAGTAGCCCTTCGCGTCTTCCCAGCGCACGCCGACAACGGGGTGGTCCTCTGCCGCCGCACCCTCCGGCATGCCGCGTCCGGTGACTTTGCACAGCGCCCGGTACTGCGCGACTGTGACCTCGCACTGACCAAGCCAGAACCCCTTGGTGAGCCGCACTCGATGGATGGGCTTGCAGGCCGCGCCGAGGTCGTCCGCCCCCATCATGAACTCCCCAGGCGGCACCCAGACCATCTTGCCGCCGTCGGGCCCGACGATGACCTCGCCGGCCTTCGTCCCTGGCCGCTCCCAATGCTTGGCATCTTGCGCCTGGGTGACCGTGCCCAGCGAGATAGCAGCGCACACCAACACGCAGGATGACGACAGTCGTCGCATACGGTGTGTCCTCCCTGTGGATGAGTCTTTCACAGCGGAAGCTGGGGGGCTGGCCTACCAGTTGTCGCCCTTGTCGTCGGTCAGGGATGCCTCCAGGAGCTTCACACACTCCGGCCCCAAACGGTCGATGCTGACCCGGAAGAATCCGTACTGGTGGGTGGCCAGGAGCCTATAGTCGGTGTAGTCAGTCGGCCACCACAGCCCGCCACCGGGCCAGATGCTCCCGTCCCCAGGCGACTGCTCGCGGACCATGGTGAGGTAAGCTGTGGCCGCGAATGCACCGGCCCTGAAGTCCGGCTGCAGCATGATCCAGCGGTCGTAGGCTGGCTCCCACACCTCGACCTGCGCGTGCCCCATGGGCTTCTCGCCCGAGCCCCAGCATGAGAGCCCGCTCACAGGCCGCGCCGCAAAGCCCTGCGCCCGCAGTATGGCGCACATGCCGTCAGCCGCCCCCGCGCACGCGCCATCGTAGCCTTCGGGTTCGCTCTCGGAGCTTGGATACGGCGGCTTCCCGCGTGAGTTGTCGCGGAACGTGGACCAACGCATAACGTTGTCCAGGCTCTCTTGCCGCGTCTTGCCCCGGAGCAGTGCGGCGTACGCGTTCGCCAATGGGGTGGTTGGGTCGATGAATGCGAGCCCACCGTCGTGCTTCCCGGCAGGAGGCGGGGTCATGGACACCCCCCGGTAGCACTCGTACTCCTCGGGGCGGGCGTAGGGGACGCGATCCACGTCGCTTAGGTCGAGGTCTATGGGCAGGAAACGCAGCCTCAGCGCGAGGTCCAAGGGCTTCTGGGGGTCGTCCGGCCTGAACACCCAGCGGCGGTTCCCCACTCGGTCAAAGGCATCCTCGACGAGCCTGCCGTTGGTGACCGTCCCCGGCTTGGTCTTCTGCCAGTAAGTCTCGACCGGGATGTGGACCGAGTGGGTGCCTCTCATCGGCGCAACGCCCACAACCGTCCATGTGTCGTCCGGCAGGAGCTTGCACGAGACCTCGTAAGTCCGGAAGCCCTGGTGTTCCCTGAAGTACTTCGTCTCCCAGTAGTCAGCATATTCCGGGCGCTCCCGGCAGTGCCCTTCGGCCAAAGCCCTTGCCTTGTCGCCCTGCCCTGCCTGCGCGTACGCCCACAGGAGCCTGGTTACCACCTTCATGTCCACGTTCCGGTGGCCGTTCGCCGCCTGGAGTTCCTCAGCAGCGAGCGCCTGCTGTGCGCAGCACACGGCGTCATCGAAGTACTTCGCCGTCCGGCAGGCCTGGTCCAGCCTCATCCACTCCCTGGTCCCGAATGGCTGTGACCTCACCTCGTAGGCGTGCTTGAAGGCGTCGATGGCCTCGAACCACTTGCCCGCGGCGAGGAGGTCCGGAGCTTCCTTGTCGATCAGGGCCCAGAAGGCCTTCTCATCCGGCTTGGGCGGCACTTTCAGGAACTCATCCGTCAACAGCCTGCCGCTCCAGTTGCTCGCGGATCTCAGAGAAGGGCTTTGGCATGGTTAGGTCCTCCGTCTGCTACTTGCGCTTCACGGTGAAGAACGTCCCGACCACGTCTCGCCGTTCCAGCCCGTTCTCCGCCGTCGTGGTCCGGTCGTACACCACCAGGGCCGTGTCCGGCCCGACAGCGATCACGCTATTGTACGACGAGGTCGTCCCCCACGTGCCCTCGCTGTAGGCGAAAGCGCCCTTCCAGGTCTTCCCGTCATCGTCGGAGAACACCAGCTCATTGCCCGGCCGGCCGTAGGTGCAGACGACGACCCCATTGCCAAGCACACACAGGTTGGGCCACACGCCCTTGTCGGCGGCCGGCTGGGGCGCGCTCCACGCCTGGCCTTCGTCGCTGGAGCGCGACACGTACAGCGGCGTCGGCGGGATGCCCGGGCGGCCGCCGGAGCGCATCACGCACAGGATGTCCCCGTTGGCCGCCCGCGCCAGGCCCGCCTCGCATAGCCCCTCCTGACCGATCTTCGGGTCGTAGCCCACCGTGACCGGCCGCCCCCACGTCTTGCCCTTGTCCGACGAGAACACCACGATCGTGCGGTACTTGATGAACCCCGGCTCACCGTAGCCCTCGGACTTGGCGGTGTCGCCGGCGTAGTTGCCATACATGGCGGCCATGAGGTCTCCGGTCTTGAGGCGGATCACCCCGTGGTCCATCAGGAATCCCTGGTTGACTTCGTCCGGCCCACCATCCCCGCCGCACGGCACGGACCGCGGAACGTCCAGCACGCTCTGCTCCGCGGCGAAGGTCTTCCAGCCGTCGAGGGAGCGGCGCTGCTCGAGGGAGTACTTGCCATCGGGCCGCTTCTTCGTGTGGAAGCCGAGGCTGACCACTTCCCCGTTCTCCAGCTCGACTGCCGCATTGGCCGGGCTCGGCGGCCCGTCCTGCCAGGTCCGCCCGCCGTCGGTGGACCAGCGCCCCGCGCCCGGCAGGAAGCTCCCCGCACTGACCGCAATCCGGCCGTCCGCAAACCGGAACGCCGATGGGTACCACGCGTCCTGCCGGATCGTCACGGTCGCACCCACCTGCACATCCAGCCCCGGCACCTGCGGCGGTGTGATCACCATCGGCTTCACCTCCCGGAGCTGGAACCGGATGAGCTGCCACAGCGCCTCGCCCGTATCCCGCGACGAGCCGGCGCCGAACTGCACGGCGTTGCGCTGGCCCTCGGCCGGCTGCGCGAACTTGCCCTTCCCGTCAATCACTAACTTGTCGTCCACGAACACCTGCACGTCCGCGCCGCGAATGGCGACCCGGTACGTGTGGAACGCTGCCGTGGTGTCCAGCGCGTAGCTCAGGTTCGCGTACCACAGGCGGATGTGGTTCGGGTAGAACGAGAGCGAGTCTTCGTGAACGCCGTCGGCGAAGTCCAGGCACTGCCCGCAGGGACCCGCCGAGGCCTTGATGAGCTTCACCCGTGCTTCCAGCTCCGTGCCGCCCGCCGGGTCGGCGTTCCAGCGCGACCGGTACATCAGCAGCCCCGTCGTGCTGGCATCGGTGATGCGCAGCGCGCCATCCTCCATCACTGCGCTGGTTGCCGCGGCATTGGACCCGGCGCCGGGTGCGCAGAGAGGGGGCTTCGGGGCCTCCAGTAGCGTCACCCATCGCGGTGCGGGCGCTTCGGGAGCACCCGCCGCCAGAGCGACGACTGCGATCAGGCTCAGAAGAGCGGCCGCAAAGCCGTACTGAGGCCGCTCTTCCCGGCTAGGGCAGGTTGACCGTCCACTTCCACAGGTCGGTGACGAACGAATCGTAGGTGGCGCCGGCGTCATTGCATTGCACCCACTTGGCGTGGCCGTCGCAGTAGGCGACATTGAGACCCTTGTTGTGGCGGTTGGCGGCGTTGACGGACGCGCCAAAGCCCGTCGGGGCGCTGGTCCAGCCGGCAATGGCGACGCAACCGCTGGCGCACCAGTTCTCGGTCTCGGCCCACATGACCTTCTCCGCCGGCCGCTCGTGCATCGCGATGGAGCGACCACACATGCCGACGACCGGAAGGGCGTTGGCGGGATCGCCCGCAATCGGCGTCACGTTGATCCCGTAGGAGTTGTTGAAGTACGGCTGCACCGCACCGCCCGCGCCGTTGTAGTTCGAGGGGGGTGAGTCCGACGGGCAACGGAAGACCTGCGTGTTCTTGACGTACGGGGCGACGATCTCCTGGGGGAAGCGCGTACTACCGTACACGTTCCCCGGTGACCCGGCATCGGTGATGTACGAGATCGGCATGACTTCGTCGTAGTCCTGGGCGTACATCATGGTGCTCAGGGCGATCTGCTTCAGGTTCGAGAGGCAGCTTGCCTGCCTCGCCTTCTCCCGTGCGCGGGCGAAGACGGGGAACAAGATCGCAGCGAGGATCGCGATGATCGCGATCACGACCAACAGCTCGATGAGCGTGAAGCCACGTCGCATGGTAGGTCTCCCTTCACCGTAGTGTCTGATGGTCCATACCCCATTGTCGGGATTCTCGCAGTTATACTTCGCCGCAGCAGCAGGGCTTCCTGTTGTTCGGGCACCAACGACGTGTAGTAGTATGGTGCCATGGAAGACGCCACCGCCACTGTGCTCGCGTGCC
>CAZIWQ010000282.1:0-7677 GCA_964542355.1 uncultured Armatimonadia bacterium | reverse complement strand
CCTTCGCCAGAAGACCGCGCAGCGGTCTGGGCTCAGGATGACAGGCAAGCGGAACGGCGCATAAAACAGCGGCGTCGTCCCGCTCGACACGCCTCCCCGCCGACCGGAACGGTCGGCCTACGCGACTGCGGCTCGTCCCTCGCCGCACTCTCTTCGCTAGGGGAACCCGTCCTGGTAGAGCTGGTAGAAGAGGTTGCCGAGCTTGCGGACGTAGTTGCGAGTCTCGGTGATGTCGGGAATGCCTCCCGCGCGCTTGACGCGGTTGGGGCCGGCATTGTAGGAGGCGGCGGCAAGGGCGAATTGCTCGTAGTTGCCGCGGCCCGCCCACATGTCCAGCATCTCCTTGAAGTGCGCGACCCCGGCACGGATGTTGTCCTGGACGTTCCACTTGTTGACGACGCGGAAATCCTCCACATTGCACGGCATCAACTGGGTGAGACCGGCCGCCCCGGCACTCGACAGGCAGAACGGGTCGAAGCTGGACTCACACTCGATCATCGCGAACATCAGCCGGTGATCGACCCCGTTGATCGCCGAGTAGTAGATCACCCAGCGCGCAATCCAGTCCGCCTCCCGGTCGTCCCGATGCGAGTTCCGACGGCGGATCCAGCGCTTCCAGGCGTCGAGCTTGCCCTGGTCGATGATGGGGACGCCGATGTTGCCCACCGGGTCCCAGGCCCCCTCCTTGCCCGGTCGCGGCAACCCGCCAGTGACAGTCGTGGGGAGCGGGACCAGCGAGGGAAGCTGCGGGCCCTGGTTGCGGAACTCCGGGGGCAAGGCCATGTCGGCCTGCGGCGCGGCAACCGCCGCAGGGGTCGGCCTGGCGCGTGTCGCGCGTGTCGCCGGGGCCTTGCGGAGGCCGGCAGTTGTCGCCGGCGTGCGGGCCGGTGCCGCCTCGCTGCACGCCTCGATCAGGTCTGCCTCGCGCACGACCGCGCGCAGCCGGAACTTCGCGTCGCGGGGATCCCCGGAGGGGACGTCGATGATCGCGCGTACCCGGTCGCCGTCCTGCAGGCCCTTGAGCTCACTGGATGACGAGGCGCACAGCGAGACGCCGCTCGTGAGCTCAAGCCGCACGAGGGCCGAGCGCTTCTCCGGGTCGTCAGAGTTGACGGCGACGCGGCCCGCGAGGGCGCCATGGACCTCCAGCACCTGCCCGATGTGGTCGGTTGCCCGCACCTGCGCCTGGTCGAAGCGGGTCGGCTGGGCCTTGAGGCTTCGCATGGCGAACTGGAAGCGCGCGACTGCCTCGTCGCGATCAATGGGGTACTCGCTAGGGGGTTCGATGGTTGCGGCGATGGCACACGGCACGGCCATCAGCGCGACGAGCGTCAACCAGCGCATCAGATCCCTCCCGACGTCATGCCCCGGTGGGGAGGCGCCCGGGTACTCGGGTGCCAACACGAAAACGGCCACGCTTTCGCGCGGCCGCAGCGCCCTGGCCCGATGGCCAGGGGGACTGGCACCCGAGGGCCGGCGAGCAAGAAAGTAGAAGTTAGCTGGTACCCCCACGGGGACTCGAACCCCGGCTAACGGGCTGAGAACCCGCCGTCCTAACCACTAGACCATGGGGGCACCATCCAACGAGCACTACTATACCAGATCGCCGCCGGGTCTGTCAATCCACGCGCGCGGTTGGGCAACACGACTGTGGCTCGCCCCTGCCACAGATCACCGGGGCATAGGTGTTAGGATAGCGGCTCGGCGGCCCGCAGGCCCTATCGCAACGCCTACCGGTCCCCGGGGCAGGTGTCGGGGCGTGCGGGGCGGAACCTGCCATCGGCCCCACGGCGTCGGCTCCCGGGGGGCGCGACAACCGGGGCGCCACGGCCGCGGTCCGCAAGGCCCGGCCGCAGTCGCCACACGCTCCACCATGCGGGGTGAGGAGGTCTCCCGGGGTGACAACGACGAGACGCGGATCGCGGGCGGCGGGGGCCCGTCTCGCACGGGAACGCAAGCAGGCGCTCGCGGCACTGCAGCGGGCCGACTGGCAGGGCGTGCTCGAGATCGCGGAGGCGATGGGGGAGAGGGTCGCGGGCGATGCCGAGATGGCTCGTGCGGCGGGGCTCGCGGCCAACGCCCTCGGGCGGCGCCCGTACGACCGGGCAATGATGGGGCGGGCCCTGACCTACCTCGCCGCCGCCTGGCGCCTCGGCAACCGTGAGTCAGAGGTGGCCTGGTCCCTCGCCGGGGCGCAGTACGAGCTCGGAGCCTGTGACGATGCCGTCGGCGTCCTGACCACGTACATCGCCGAGACTGCCGACGCCGACGAGCGCGTCCGTGCCGCGGCCTTCCTGGGCCAGGTGCGGGAGGTGATGGGCGGCTATGAGGAGGCCGTTGCGGCTCACCAGGCAGGCCTGTCTGGCCTCGGGGGGAATGCCGACCCCGCGGTGCGCTTTGATTCCTATCTCAACGTCCACCTCGCGCGCGCGTACGGACGGTCGTCCGCGGCGAGCCAGTGGCGGGTGGGGGCCCTGGGCCTGTGGGACCAGCTCGCGCCGGAGCAGCGGACAGCTCACCGGGCCATCTGGCTGCTGAGGTCCGCCGACCTGGCCACGGGCGATCCGGCGGATCACCAACCCGTGTTGGAACTGGGCGAGCGGCTCCTGAAGCTGATCCGGGACCGGGGGGGGGAGTCCGATCTGGTCGATCACTTGCGCTCCGTCTGCTCGCTCGAGCGCGACCTGTATGCGGCCTACGACCGTGCGGGGCAGGCCGAGCGGTCGGCGGCGATGCTCGCGCAGGCCCGAGCCACGATCGAGAAGCTCCAGCAGGTGTGCGATCGGTTGCGGGCGGAGCTGTGCGGCGCTCAGTCCGCGCTCTTTGCCCAGGTGCACGACCTGGGCTACCAGTGTCGGGAGGCCGGTCGGCCCCACGAGGCGCTCCTGCTGTTACAGGAGGCGGAGGAGCTCGGACCGCTCCACGGCGCAACGTGCTTCGTCCTATCGGCCCTCACGCTCGAGTGCACGGATGACCGCGCGCAGAGTCTCGCATACCTGTCCCGAGCCGCCCGGGATGACTACTGGGCCCCTCACGGCGCGTGCTGCTCGCTGCGCGCGGCGTTCGACCAGGACGGGGCCTTTGACGCCGTCCGCGAGGACCCCGAGTTCCTGGCGGTGGTTGACACGGTGGCCGCCGATCCACCGGTGCAGGCGTCTGTCGCGCTCACCGCGCCGGCCACAGGATCACGCTCAGGTCCATCGTCATCTGGACCGCCCAATGCAGCAACCAGGGGCCGATGAATGACCCGCTGCGGAACGCCATCAACCCCAGCGCCAGTCCGGCGATGATCGCCGACCAGGCCTCCGCCGGTGGCTTGCCGTAGTGCATCATCACGAACGGGATTGTCTGCATCAGGATCGCGATGCCGCCCCCGTAGCGTGGTGCCAGCGACAACAGCATGAAGCCCCGGAAGAACCACTCCCAGGCGAAGAAGTACACCAGCCAGCCCACAGCGGAGAAGAGGAACCAGCCGGCACTGCTCCGCGCCGGCCCGCAACGCGGATAGTAGTGCTGGAAGTCGGGGGTGCGTGAGATGATCAGGACCAGCGGAATCATGACGACGAGGAACACCACGAAGTAGCGGCCCCAGGTCGGGACATCACCCCGGCGCAAGCCCAGGTGTGCCAGCGACATGCGCCAGCCGTAGCGCACGATCAGGGCGGGAATGCAGAACAGGACGACGAAGTTGATGCCGAACCACGTGAACAGGGGCCACGGCTGAGGCAGGCTGCGGATCGAGCCGTTCATCCACACGAAGCTGAGGCCGACCGTGGTGTAGAGCAGTACGAAGGCCTCGAAGCGGGGCGGCCCCGTGCGCGGGGGCACCGTCTCCTCCTCGAACGACTCGAGGTCACGTGGCGTATCGCTCATTGGGACTCCCAGACCTCCAGGCCGTTGAAGTCGAAGCTAAAGTCCAGCGTGCGCCCACCGGCGGCCTCGAGGGCCCGCACCACGGACGTCTCCGCATCGGGGGCGCAGTAGAACAGCAGACAGCCGCCGCCACCGGCGCCGCAGACCTTGCACGAGATGGCGCCGGCCTGCAGTCCCGCCTCCCGTAGCGTCTCCAGGACCGGTGTGACGACGCCCGGGGCCAACTCGCGCCGGGCTTGCCACTCCTCCTCGAGCAGCTCCCCGAACCAGTCCAGATCCCCCCCCAGCAGGGCGCGTCGCACGTCCTCGGCCACCCGCTTGACGCGCCGCAGCGCTCCGCCCACGCCCCTGTCACCGGATACGTACGCCGAGATCATCCGCTGGTTGGTGTCGCCCGACAGGCGCGAGTGGCCCGAGTAGCACAGCACCAGGTGCTTGTGCAGCTCGAGGCGCACCCAGGAGTGTAGCTCCAGGGGCTCCACCATCACGCGGTCCTGATCGTAGAACTCCATGTAGTTGAAGCCCCCGACGGCCGCGGCATACTGGTCCTGCTTGCCCCCGACGATGCCCAGCTCATACTCCAGCCGACAGGCCAGCTCGGCGATCTCGAAGCGGCTCATGAAGTGCCGCCGGTCGCTGGCCGCGTCCGCCCGCAGGCGGTCGAGCAGGCCGAGCAGAGCGACACCCACCGAGGCGGAGGAGCCGGTCCCCGAGCCCGCGGGCGCGTCGCACCGCGCCGCCACACACACCCCCCCCGGCAGCTCCAGGGCCCGCAGCGCCGCCTTCAGCAGGTCCAGGTTCCCGTCGTACTCCAGCTCGCGGATGTCGTTCGCCTCCACGAACTGATCCAGGTCCTGGGAGATGATGCGGTAGCCGTTCCCCTCGCAGCGCGTCAGCGAGCAGTACGCATAGCGGTCGATCGCCGCGCTCACGACCGCGCCGCCCTCCTGCCGGCGGAACGCCGGCAAGTCCGTCGTCCCACCGGCGAAGTCGATCCTGGTCGGTGCCCGACCGCGAATGGCCATGGTGAAGAGCCTCGTGAACGGGAGGCCGGCCCGGCGCATGGCCGGGAACGCGCGGCCTCCCCGTGATTTCCCGCTTGCCGCGGCCGACCCCCCGGGGTCGCCCCGGCAACCCGGGGGGCAGCGCGGGCACGTCGGTGCGTTCGGCACTGATGTGCGCCGCAGGCGCTAGAAGAGCGCCCGAAAAGCCGTTCTGAGGCCGCGAAGCCACGCCAGAATGGCTCTGGAGGGCACTCAGCCGGCCGCCACGCCACGGGGGCCGGCCGGATGTGGCCTTTCCGGCCGGACCCCTAGATTGCCCCCGCGCGGCCCGGATTCCTTCGTCGTGGCTCCGGTCGGTTACGCCGAGGCTCGCGAGCCAAGCCGCGCCGGCGGCACACCCCGCATACCCTTTCGACCCTCTGGCAGCCCCCCGGTTTCGACCGCCCCGCCCCGCGCTCCTGCCCCCCACGGATTCCCAGAAAAACCCATGCCAGAGCACCACTCTCCCAGCTAACCCCCAGAAAATGGCACCTGACCCCTTGACATCCCCACAGATCCCGACCTATACTGATGCTGTGCCGGAGACGGCTCGCAGTGGGATGGCACACCTGAACGAGAGGGAGGGCAGGGCCAGTGTCGGAACCAGCGGGAGCGGAAATCCGGAAGCTGGATAGTGGCAACCGGTTCACGGTGCCTGACGCCTTCCTGGAGAACTACCCCCGCAAGCTGGTCTTGTGCCCCGGGTTTGATAACTCCGTGCGAGCCTACAGCACCAAGCAGTGGGATGACTTCGACGTGGTACTGCGCGAGTTGAACCCGAACGATCCGGACGACGGTGACATCCTGCGGTTCTTCCGCGCCCTGACGACCACCGTGACGCTCGACTCCAACAACCGGTTTCGCTTCACCGAAGCGTTGATGAACTGGGCCAAGATCGACGACGAGCATCGTGATGTGCAGGTGTACGATGCGGGGGAGTATCTGGAGTTCTGGGAGGTCGGCACCTGGGACCGGTTCATGACGGAGAAGTCGGCCTCGATGAAGGAACTGGCGCGGCGCGTGTTCGACCGCGACAAGCGCTCGCCGAGGACGGTGTCCGATGGGGCCGGTTCACCAGCCGGCGATGCTGCGTGAGGTCGTAGAGTACCTTGACCCCCGCGCGGGCAGCACGATCCTGGATCTGACCGTGGGGATGGGAGGGCACACGCGGGCGCTCATCGAGCGCGGGGCCTTCGTGATCGGGCTGGACCGGGATCCGGAGTCGCTGGAGGTGGCGCGGCAGCATCTGGCGGGGGTGGCGGGAAGCTGCACGCTGCTGCAAGGCCGCATGTCGCAGGTGACCGAGCTACTCGCCGCTCATGGCGTCACCCGGGTGGATGGCTGTCTGATCGATGCGGGCATCAGCATGGATCAGATGCTGGACCCGGCGCGGGCCTTCAGCGCCCACAGTGATGCCGAGCTGGACATGCGCTTCGATCGTTCGCAGCCGGGTAGTCTCACGGCGTTTGCGATTGTCAACGAGTACCTTGACAGGGACCTGTTGCAGGTCTTTCACAGCGTTGGGAATGGGCGGGAGGCGCGTCGGGTGGCGGCCCGGATCGTGTCTGCGCGGCAGCACGGACCGATCCGCACGACCGCACAACTCGCAGCCTTGATTGCCGCAACGATCTGCCGGGGACGTCGGGTCCGCGAGATCGATGCCGCACCGTACCTGCTGGCAATTCGCGCGGCAGTCAATGACGAACTCACCGAGCTCGAGGCCGGCCTGCAGTCTGGATGTCGCCTCCTCTCCCCAACCGGCACGCTGGTAGCTCTCACGTGGCATAGTGCCGAACACCGCGTGGCCAAGCAGACTCTGCGCCGGCTGGCCAAGCCATGCGACTGCCCTCCCGCCCTCCCCTGTGTCTGTGGCAGGCAGCCGCTGATCCGGTTGCTGACTCCGAAGGCGCTGTTTCCGTCGGCCGAGGAGGTCGCCGTCAACCGGGCAGCGCGCTCCGTGAGACTTAGCGCCGCAGAGAGACTGGATGCTGCCTGAGACAGACACGATACTCATCCGCACGACCGGACCGGCGGCCGCCGCCGGGAGCCACCGACCGGTCGCCAGAACCACTGAGGGCCCCTCGATGATGAGGAGCCCTCGGGGAGCCCAGGAGTGGGCCAACAGCAAACTGACCGGCAACGAGCCTAACGACAGGTTTCCGGAAGCGAGTTAGCGGCGCTTTCGGATGGCAGGGGGGCGGGCGCCGACCGTAACTGCTCCACCACTCGCAGCACACATCGACACCACCACTCGCACCACTACTCGCAGCCCGGCAGTCGCACCGCAAAACGCACCGACTGTACCACCCATCGCAGAAAAGGTCAAGTCCGATAATGTACACAGCAACGGATGCAGCACTGAGACGCAGCAACTGCGACACGACAGTCGGCGCCCGCCCGCCCAGACTTCGGTAGCTGTGCCGAGCCACGCACGACGACGATGCCATGTACGAGGCGCCGCCCCGGGGTGTCAGAGGGGGCGGCGTCGCCTCCCGGAGGTCCTGACAGGCCCTCTCAAGACTGCTCGATCTTGGCGCGATCCACCGCGAGCCACGCACGCCTCCTCGGGGCGCCCCCTCCGGGCGCGAGGGCGCTCCCTGCGGGCAACTCCGGCCGAACGGGCCCGGGCTCGCACACCGGTCGCGCGGCCTTGCTCCGCAGCCGGAGCCAGGCGCACGCACCGTCGGCGCGGGCCGGCGGACTGAAGCTAGGGGGAACTGGGGATGGCCACCCGTGCACTGAGGCGTCGGGTGGGGGGAAC
>CAZIWQ010000281.1:0-7709 GCA_964542355.1 uncultured Armatimonadia bacterium | reverse complement strand
CTCGTTGACGGGCGCCGGCAACTCGTTGCGCAGCTTCCACACGAAGTGGAACCCCTCGGTCCCGTCGGGCATCATGATGTCGAGCAGAATCAGGTCAGGGGTCCATTCCTGCGTCTTCGCCAGCGCCTCGGGGGCGCTGGCGGCCGCCTCCACCTCGTAGTCCGCGCTCTCGAGCACCATCCGCAGCGACTCGACAATGTCCGGGTCATCATCTACGACCAGAATCTTGCTGCATGCAGACACAAGCAAGACCTCCTTCGGGGCACTCAGTCAAAGCCCGCCAGCAGCCGTCTCACCTGCGAGATAACCTGTGTGATCGCGCCCCCGACCTCGGGCGTGAGGCCGGTTCCCGGTGCGACCTCTTTGGGCTGGACCCCCACGATGCGCACCTCGGGCATCGGGCCCGTTAACGAGCCGATCCCCAGGACGTCCGTCAGGCCCACCTGGTGCAGCGAGGTGAGTGGCCGCACCAGCTCGAGCTCGACCTCCTCCAGGGCGAAACAGCGCACCGTCCCGGGTGCGACCCCCATGTCGGCCGCATCGATGATGATGGCGCGCTCATAGCCCTCCAGCTCAAACACCAGGTCCAGCCCACCGGTGCCACCCTCGACAACAGTGACAGTGGAGCCCAGGGCTTCATGGGCCAGCACTCGCGCTGCCACCACGCCCACCCCCTCGTCGCGCAAGAGCTCGTTGCCTACACCCAGCACGAGCGTACCTGTCGGTGCCGTCACACGAACTCCACCTTCAAGAGATGCGTCGCACACGAGATGCACGGGTCATAGGCGCGCACCAGCATCTCCAGGAACAGCCGGATCTCGTCCCGGGAGCGGTCGAGGATGCGGGGCACGAACGCGTGCATGTCGTGCTCGATATTGCTCAGGTTCTGCGCGGTGGGGATGACCAGGTTCGCCTCCGTAACGAAGCCTTCGGCGTCGAACGTGTAGTCATGGACGAGCTGCCCGCGGGGCACATCCGACATGCCGACCCCCCGGCCCGCCCGCACGGTGATCGTCGGATCCTCCAGCACCAGCTCCCTATCGGTGAGCTGGTCGATGATGTCGATGGCTTCGAGGGTGCAGTGGACACACTCTGCGACCTGGGCGATGTTGTTCATGAACGGGTTCAGGCATCCCGGCTGCAGCCCTAACGCCGTGGCAACCTCCAGCGCTTCGGGACGCATCTGACGGTGGTTGTTGTTGAACCGCGCCAACGCTCCCACCATGTACGGTCCGACCTCGGAGGACGCGTGCTTGGCGTGGGAGTGCGGGACGACGAACTCGCGGAGCTTCTGGCGATAGTCGTGGATCGCCGTCCGGTCGCCCCGGCTGGACACGATCTCGGTACCCCGATACAGCGCGTACTCATCCGGGTGCGTCAGTGACACGAACTCGATGTCGCGCTCCATCGCGGGAAGCGGCAGCGTCTGGAGCAGCTTGGCGCTGGCACCGAAGTCCTCCAGTGAGTCGACCAGCCGTTTCCGCAGGGCACGGAGTTGATCCTTGTCGGGGATATGCGGGAAGCACTTCACCTTCAACGCGCACGGGTGGATATGGCGTCCCGCGACGACGGCGCACAGGTCGTTGGCCAGGCGCTTCAGGCGCAGGGCCATCACCACCACGTCCCGGTGCGTCTGTACGAGCGGCAGGACGCTGGGGACCCCCAGCAGGTCGGGGGCGACCAGGTAGTAGACATGCAGCACGTGGCTCTGGAGTATCTCGCCACAGAACGCCATCTTGCGCATGAGCAGCGTCTGCTCCGAGATCTCGATCCCAAACGCATCCTCGACCGCCTGCAGGGAGGCCGAGGTGTGGCCGATCGAGCAGATCCCGCAGATGCGGCAGGTGATGTGAGTGACCTCTGACCAGGCGCGCGACAGGAGCATCGCCTCGTAGCAGCGCGGTGATTCCGTGATCTCCAGGCGGAGCTCCTCGATGCGCCCCTCCCGCATGTTGAGGACGATGTTGCCGTGTCCCTCAACCCGGGTGATCTCATGGACTTCGATGTTCAGATCTGGCATGGGTGCACCTCCACCGACACAGCGATACACGTGTGAGAGTCAACGTGCGCCCGGGGAACGGCATCCCGGCCGCTCTTCTAGACTCCGCTCTCATCATAGCTGTTGAACAGGTCGAAGTGTTGCATCACCTCGCGCGCCGTCAGCCCGTACTCCTGGAGTACCTCCTTGTGAGCGTTCTCGTTGGGGTTGTCCACATAGCCGCGACAGCCCTCGCACCCGTCCCCGAAGGTGGGGCAGATGGCGTCGCAGCCGGCGCGGGTGACCGGACCCATGCAGAACTTGCCCTGGAAGAACACGCACACGTTCCCCTTGCGCTTGCACTCTACGCAGACCGGGTAGTCCTTCAGGCGGGGCGTCTTGCCCAGGGCAATGTCGCGCACCGTGCTGACAAACTCGTCGCGATCGATGGGACAGCCGGGAAGCGCGAACTCGATGGGGATCACCGCGCTGATCGGGCGCGCCGGGATGGTATCGAACTGCGCCCCGGCCGCCCCGTACACCATGTCCTTGACCTGCCCCATGCCATAGCGGTTCTTGAGCGCGTTGAGTCCGGCGTTGTGGGCACAGGCGCCGATAGCTACCACCGTGCCCGCACGCTCGCGGATCTGCTTGACCGTCTTGAGGTCGTGGTGCGTGCTGACTGAGCCATCGATCAGCGCGATGTCGATGGGTTCCTCGGTCTTCTCGCTCATGGCTTCCCGCCATTCGACGAGGTCGATCAGACTCAGAATGCTCAGCAGCTCGTTCTCGCACTCGAGGATCGCCAGGCTGCAGCCTTCGCAACCGGTAAAGGAGAAGACGGCCACACGGGGCTTCATCTAGATCGCCTCCCACAAGTTCTTCAGCTCGGAGAAGGTGAAGACCGGGCCGTCGAGACAGACGTAGCGGCTGTTGATCTGGCAGTGTCCGCACTTGCCGACCCCGCACTTCATGTGGCGCTCGAGCGAGAGGATCATGTGCTCGTCCGCGATCCCTTTGAGCCGACATTCGGTGATCACGAACTGGTACATGATCGGGGGACCGACGATCACCGCGCGGGTGCGCGCCGGGTCCAGCGTCAGCTCCGGGAACAAGGTCGTGATGACACCGACATGGCCCTGCCAGTCGGGGTGTGGCCGGTCGATCGTCAGGTGGAGCGCGACATCCTCCCGGGCGCCCCACTGCGCCAGCTCCTCCCCAAACAGCAGCTCCTCCGGTCGCTTGAAGCCGTACAGGATCGTGAGGTTAGCATAGTCGGCGCGGTGCACGATAAGCTCCTGGATGAGCCCGCGCAGCGGCACGAGGCCGATGCCTCCGGCGACCACCAGGACATCGTGTCCCCTGAGCTGGTCGAGCGGGAAGCCGCGTCCGTACGGGCCGCGAATCCCCACGAGTGCACCCTCCGCGGCCCCGTGGAGTGCGGCCGTGACATTGCCGACCTTGCGCACACACAGGTCGAACCCGGCCGTCCCATCGTCCCGCGAAGCCATCGAGATGGGAGCCTCCCCGACCCCGAAGCAGCAGACCTGGACGAACTGTCCGGGCTGATGCCCGAGCGGCACCGCATCGTTCATCTCAATGCGCAGCAGCTTCTCGAGCGGCGTCAGTTGCTCGGAGCGCGTGATCGTGGCAAAGCGCGGGACATACAAGTCGCGCTCCACCTCGCAGGTGCAGGAATGGCTAGCCACCCGCCATCGCCCCCTTCCCGTGAGCCCGGACGAGATCGTTGATGACGCCCACCGGGTCGATCTTCACCAGGCACTGGCGTACGCAGCGCCCGCAGCCGCAGCAGTACGGCTTGCCGTAGCGCGTGAACAGGTACGCGTACTTGCGGAAGAAGCGGTGCCTGAGGCGCTCGTCGCGCTCCTCGCGGAAGTTCTCGCCCGTTGCCACGCGGGCGAAGCCCGCGAGCATGCAGCCGTCCCACAGGCGGACCCGGTCGCCCTGATCCAGCGACAGGCTCATCTGGTCGACAACATCGAAGCAGAAGCACGTCGGGCAGGTGAGGTTACACGTGCCGCAACTGTAGCACTTCTCGGCCCACTGCTCCCACACCGGGCTCTCGGCGAACCCGGTGAACAGCAGTGGCAGGTTGGAGACATCACAGCCCAGGTCGCGGTCCTGGCGGAGCTTGCGGTTGAGGTGCGTCTTGAGGTGTCCGAGCTGCGCGGCACTCGCTTCGCACGTCCTGATCCCGTCCAGCATTTGCTCCCCGGCCGGGGTTGCGACCTCCAGCAACCACAGCTCCCCGTCCGGCAGTGGGGTCAGGAACAGATCGTAACCCTCCTCCACGCTCGCCGTCCCCATCGCCGCGCAGAAGCAGAACTCGTCGGGCTCACAGTCGATCCCGATCACCCGCATCGCGGCGCGCTTCCCCAGATAGTTGGCCTCGGGATGCTCGTCGGCGAACGCAGTATCCAGGGCCCCCAGGCCGTAGATGTCGCACGGGTGAACCCCGAACAGGGCGAGCGGCTCACTCTCGGATACGGCACATACCGCCGGCTGGTCCCCGAGCTCATAGTGCACGAGCGTCTCTCGGGGCGGAAACGCGAACTGCTTGGGCGGCAGGACGGTGGACGTGTACTCCAGCACCGCGTCGGCCGGGTCATGCAGGTCGGCGAAGGCGAACTGCCGCTCTCCCGGCCGGCGGTGCGGCGCGACCACACGGCCCTGCGACATCAGCTTGCTGAGCAGGGCGCGAATCTCGTGTTCGTCAATCACTTGCAGCGTCATGCACAAGACCTCCTACCTGCGACCGACCGGGCGCGCCACACGGTGGGCACGGCCCTGTCATCAGCAGATCCGCGGGAGCAACTCGCCCGCGGGCATGGCCAGGATGCGGGTCGTCCCCAGGGACGTCCGCACGGTGACCCGATGCTTGCCGTCCGCAATCACCTCCCCGATGATGGCACTGCCGGCCCCGAGCGGATGCCGGCGGGCCGCCGCCAGCACCTCCGCAACGACGGCGGGCGCAACGAACGCCACCAGTTTGCCCTCATTGGCGAGCTGCAGCGGATCGAGCCCCAACACCTCGCATGCCCCGCGCACCGGTGGCCGAATCGGCAGGTCGGCCTCGCGCAGGGCGATGGTGACGCCCGAGTCCGCCGCAATCTCATTGACGGCCGCGGCCAGGCCGCCGCGGGTCGGATCGCGCAGGACGTGCACGCCCTCCCCCCCCGCCGCCAGCAACGCCTGCACCAGCCCGTCCAGGGCGGCACAGTCGCTGGCGACTGGGCTGCGCACCGGCAGCTCGTTGCGCGCCGTCAGGATCGCCACGCCGTGATCCCCCAGGTACCCGTTGACCATGATCTGGTCGCCGGGCCGCGCCCGGTGCGAACCCGGCGGCTCCGCACACGTCACCAGCCCGATGCCGGTCGTGTTGATGAACAGACCGTCACCACTGCCCCGCTCGACCACCTTCGTGTCGCCGGCGATGATCGCAACACCGCACGCATCGCACACTCCCCGCAGCGAGGCCAGGGCGGTGCGCAGGGTAGCCAGCGGGAGCCCCTCCTCGATGATCAGCCCCACCGTCAGGAAGCGGGGGATGGCGCCGCGCATCGCCAGGTCGTTGATCGTCCCGCACGCCGCGAGCTTGCCCACGTCGCCACCGGGGAAGATCAGGGGCGAGACCACAAACGAGTCGGTGGTCACGGCCAGCGTCGGGCCGGCGGTGATGATCGCGGCATCATCCCACTCGGGGCGGTGGCGGTACAGGGGGGCGATCTCGCGCGCGATCAGCTCACGCATCGCCTCCCCGCCGCTGCCGTGCGCCATCGTGATCATCGCGGTCATGGGGCGGACCTCTCATACCTGAAGGCGGCCGCACAGGCCCCCTCGGAAGACACCATGCATGGCCCTACCGGCGAGCCCGGCAGGCATGCCGTCCCGAACAGCGGACACTCCGGCGGAGCGAGCGCCCCGCGCAGGATCGCGCCACAACGGCAGGCGATGTTCTCCGCGACAGGGGGCAGCTCGACCGCAAACCGACGCTCGGCATCAAAGCCGACAAACGCCTCCCGGAACTTCAGCCCACTGCCGGGGATGACACCAATCCCGCGCCAGACTGCATCGGCGGGCGCAAACACCTCGGCGACGGTCGCTTGCGCGCGCGGATTGCCCGCGGGCTTCACGAAGCGGGGGTAGGCGTTCTCGGCCCGCGCCACCCCGGCGTCGAGCTGCGCGAGCAGCAGCCGGAGCCCTGCCATGATCTCGTCCGGCTCAAACCCCGCCACCACGCATGGTACGCCATACTCGCGGGCCACATGCTCGTAGGGGGCCAGGCCGATGATCGTGCTGACATGGCCGGGGCACAGGAAGCCGTCGATGCGGACATCCTCGGAGCTGAGCAGGGCGGCCAGGGCCGCGGGGATGGTCTTGTGCGCACAGATCACGGAGAAGTTGCCCAGCCCCAGCCCTCGTGCCTGCAGCACCGCCGCGGCGACCATCGGGGTCGTGGTCTCGAACCCGACCCCGACGAAGACGACCTGCGCCGCCGGCTCGCGCTGCGCCAGGGCGACCGCCTCGAGCGGGGAGTAGACGATGCGAACATCACGGCCGGCGGCCTTCTCCAGTGAGAGCGAGGAGCGGCTCCCCGGCACCCGCATCATGTCGCCGAAGGTGGTCAGGATGACGCCCGGCCGGCCGGCGAGTGCAATCGCCAGGTCGAGGTCACCAAGCGGCGTCACGCACACCGGGCAGCCCGGGCCGGACAGCATCCGCACCCCCGGGGGGAGCAGTTGCTTGATGCCATGCCGCGCGATCGCATGCGAGTGCGTCCCGCACACTTCCATCAGGTTGGCGGCGCGCGTGCACGCAAGCGGCGGCGCCGCGACCGCGGTGGGGGCGAGGCTAGTCGGCAACGCGCGCGACCTCCTCCAGCAGGGCCAGGGTCTCGGCCGCCTCGTCCGCATCCACCTTGCTGATGGCGAACCCGGCGTGAACCAGGACCCAGTCCCCGACCACAGCATCCTCGACAAAGTCGAGGCGCGCGCGCACCTCGGCCCCGAGCACATCCACGGTGGCCGCGAGCCCCTCGACAGTTGTCAGCTTTCCCGGCACGGCCAGACACATGCTGGATCGTGTCTCCCTTTGCACCGCCTCGAGGATGACGTCACTCCCTCACCCCGGCCCTCTCCCGGGGGGAGAAGGAGTCCACCTCCCCGCCGCCGGAGGCGACCAAGTGCGCGGGCGGCGCTGCCGTTCTCCCTCTCCCACCGGGCGAGGGCCGGGGTGAGGGCCGGTTGTCCTTGCGATCACCATCGTTCGTCGGTGCCGGACAGTCCGGCATGGCGCTCTCACTCGCCGTCGCGGCGCAGCCGGTCGTCGGCGATCACGGCTTGCCCCAGGGCGAGGCCCCCGTCGTTCGGGGGCACGGCGCGGTGGCATAGCACCTGCAGGCCGCGCGCCTCCAGGCTGTCGCACAGCTTGCTCAGGAGCACCCGGTTCTGGAAGGTGCCGCCGGAGAGGGCAACATCCGCGACGCCCTCCTGGCGGGCGGCCCGCTCCGCGGCCGCGGTCAGCAATGCGGCGAAGGTTGTGTGGAAGCGGCCTGCGATCTCCCCGGCGTCAACCCCGCGCCGCACGTCGGCAAGCACGCCGCTGACGATGCCGCGCGGGTCCATCACGAACGGCTCGATCGGGGCACTCGCAGCCGGCGCGACACCCGCGGAGGGGCCGGATCCGGCAGAGCGGGACGGTCGCCGCGCAG
>CAZIWQ010000280.1:0-7719 GCA_964542355.1 uncultured Armatimonadia bacterium | reverse complement strand
TTCGTCGCTGCGGCTTCTCCGAAGCCGCAAGCGCTCCTCAGGATGACGGTGACCTGCAGGCGCGGTTCGCGCGTGCACCGGCGGAACGGCCGGCACGGCCGTGTCGAGCGAGACGCTCGACCTACGCGGCGGGGGCCCGGCGGAGGCCGGATCAGGGCTACGCCAGGCTGTCGACGATGCTCTGGACAAAGCGGGTATCGATGCGGCACTGGTCAACGACTGAGGCCGCGGGCAGGCGGCTGTACTCGCAGTGGAAGCTGATCGGGCCCGCAAAGCTCATGTCCTGCAAGAGCTTCATCACCAGCGGGAAGTCCCCGAAGCCCATCCCCAGCGGCCACACGTCGATGCGCCAGACCGACTTGCCGCCGTCCATGAACTTCTGCTTGACCAGATCCTTGAACGCCACGGCGGCCATGTAGTCCTTGACGATGTCGAACGCCATCGCATAGGGCTCGCCCACGATCGAGAGGTGACCGACGTCGGTGAACACCCCGACGAGCGCAGGGTCGAATCCCGTGACGATGTTCATGACCGACGACGAGTTCAGCCCCATCGTGGCGCCGGAGTGGTTGTGGATGATCGGCTTGACGCCCGTCTTCTCGGCCAGCCGGGTGAAGCCCTCGAGCCTGGCACGACAGCGGTCGACGGTCGCCCAGTAGCCGTCCGCCTCCATCGACCAGTAGCCGAGCTTGACCAGCTTCACTCCGGCCGCGGCGCAGGCTTCGAACAGCGGCTCGGCGTAGTCGATGGTGGCTTCGGTGAAGTCGCCGGGGGTGGTGATGAGCGGGATCGTCAGCCCTTCATCGGCAAACCGGCGGGCGGCGGCCGGCAGCTCCGTGGGGGCGTTCTCGGGGGTGACGGGATAGCCCGGGCGCACACACAGGTCTGCTCCCTCCACCCCGGCTTGCTTCAGTCCCGCAATGACCTGCCCGAGGTCCCAGCCCTCGAGGTGCTTGGTGAACATGATCCAGGGTCTCACAGTACAGGCTCCTTTCAGATGACGCCGCCAGGATGGCCGGGCGGGCGCCGTGGCGTCTCATCGGGCGGTCGGCACAGCCACGTCTGACACCAGAGACCCGGCCGAAGAGGCCACTCCCGGCCGGGTCTCTAGCGGCGAGATGGCTGTGAGTGGCTTCTGCGGGCCTCTGAGCGTGGCGTCGCGGCCTCAGTACGACTCTTCGGCCGCTCTTTTGGACACTTCCCCGTCCGGCGCCTCGCACCTCCTGTCCGCGGGAAGGGACCAGACCGCGCACGGAGAAGTAGGTCCTCGCGCTGCGGCACCTGCAGGTCGACGGCACGGGCGAGGCGACCGGAAGCTCGGGAGGCAATGCGGTGAGAGACACGATCGTGATGTGGCGCAGCACGAAGATGGCGGTGCTGGCGGCCCTGTGTGCCGCCGTGTACGCCGCCCTGCTGATCCCCTTCAAGGCGATCCCGCTGATCCCCGGCTTCACCGAGTTGCGTCCCGCGAATGTGGTGCCCGTGGTCGCGGGTCTCTTGTTCGGGCCCGCCGCGGCGTGGGGGTGTGCGTTCGGCAATCTGATCGGCGATTTCTTCGGGACGATCGGGCCAGGCAGCTTCTTCGGGTTCCTCGGCAACTTCGTCTTCGCGTATGTCCCCTACCGGTTGTGGCAATCGTTCCTGCGGGGCCGACCGGCCACGGGAGCGGCCCCGCAGGCGCCGGCCTTCCTCGTTGTTGCCGTCCTCGCCAGCATGGCTTGCGGCGTCGTCATCGGTTGGGGGGTCGACCTGCTCGGGCTGGTCCCCTACCATGTGCTGACCGCAGTCATCGTGCTCAACAACTCCGTGGCCGCGGTCGTGCTGGGCCTGATCGTGCTGCCGTTGGTGCAGCCGCGCGCCCACCGCCTGGGCCTGCTGTACCAGGACGTGATGGCGCCGGAGGACTACGCGTCCGGCCGACTGGCGCCACTGGGGGTGGCATGTGTCGTCGTGGGGGCGGTAGGCGGGTCGTTCGTGGCACTGAACATGCACCTGGGCGGGGAGGCCGGCCCGCTGCTGCACGTGCTGCCCGCCACCTGGTCGCTCAAGTACGTGGCCGGGGCGTGTGCCCTCCTGATCGGGGTCGGCTGCAACCTGTTCACTCGCCTGTCGGGCGCTCGCCAGGAGGACGGGGTGGGGGCGGGGATGGATGCGAAGCAGGCCGCGGCCCCGGCGCTCGAGGTGTGCGAGCTTGCCTTCACCTATCCGCTCGGAGCCCGGCAGGCACTGCGAGTGGCCGGCCTGCGCCAGCAGACGGGGGAGTTCCGGGTGCTGATGGGGCGGACCGGAGCCGGCAAGTCCACGCTGTGCCGGTGCCTGAGCGGGGTGATCCCCCAGTTGCAAACCGGGGACTTCCGCGGCACCGTTCGCCTGTTCGGCGGAGACATCGCCGGGGTGCCCGTGTACCGTCTGGCGCCCCTCGTGGGATGCGTGTTCCAGGACTTCGAGAGCCAACTGTTGACCGGCAGCGTCGAGGCCGAGGTGGCGTTCCCGCTCGAGAATGCCGGCGTCGGGGCGGAGGAGATGAGCCGGCGAGTCGCGGCGACACTCAAGCTGGTGGGGATGTGGGAGCTTCGGGAGCGTGATCCCGCCTTGCTCTCCGGCGGGGAGAAGCAACGCCTGGCCCTGGCCGCGGCCCTGGCCCCCGACCCGGATGTGCTCGTGCTCGATGAGCCGACGACCGACCTCGACGCCCGGGGGCGGGGGGAGCTGCTCGCCCGCTGCGCGGACCTGCGGGCCGCGGGCAAGACGCTCCTCGTCGCGGAGCACGACACCGAGCTGGCGGCGCAGGCCGATGTGCTCACCGTGCTCCACGAGGGCGAGGTCGCTCACGACGGGCCGCCGGCCGACCTGCTGTGCGACCCGCCGCGGACGTGGGAGTTGGGTCTGCGCCCCCTGGACATGCCGGCCCTGTTCCACGCTCTGGGACGCCCGGAGCGCCCGCTGACGGTGGCGGCGGCCGCCGCCGCGCTCGAGGCCGCCCCCTTTGACGAGGCGGCGTGGGAGCACGTGGTCTCACCATGGGTGCCCGGCCGTCACGGGAGCGCGCGCACGCCCTGCGGGGCCCCGCAACTGGCTGTCAGCGACGTGTGGCATGTCTATCCCGACGGTCTCGCGGCCTTGCGGGGCGTCTCGCTCGAGGTCCATGAGGGTGAATTCGTGGCCATCCTGGGCAGGAATGGCTGCGGGAAGACGACGCTCGCCCGGCACCTGAACGGCCTGCTGCAGCCAACTCGCGGGACGGTGACGGTGCGCGGCCTGAACACGAGCAAGGTCGGCCCCGCGCAACTGGCCCAGACCGTCGGCTACCTGTTCCAGGATCCCGACCACCAGATCTTCGCCCCCACGGTGGCGGAGGAAGTGGCTCTGGGCCCGCGGAACCTCGGACTCTCCGGGGAGCGGCTGGAGCGCCGGGTCGCGTGGGCGTTGGAGACGGTCGGTGTCGCGGCGGAGGCCGCCTGCGACCCGTTCACCCTCACCAAGGGGGAGCGGCAGCAGGTGGCACTGGCCTCGATCCTGGCGATGCAGCCCCCGGTGATCGTGTTCGATGAGCCCACGACGGGTCTCGATGGCCGGCAGCAGGAGCTGATGATGCAGCGGCTGCGTCACCTCAACGAGGTCGGCCGCACCATCATCATCATCACTCACTGCGCGTGGGCCGCCGCGGCGTACGCCCACCGGACCATCCTGCTGGCGGATGGCGCGGTGATCGCCGACGGCCCGACTCGCGAGCTGTTCGGCGACCCCGGGCTCCTGCAGCGAGCCGGCCAGACCCCGCCCCCCATCACCCGGCTGTGCCGGCAGGTATGGGGGAAGACCGTGCTCTCCGTCGACGAGGCCGTCCGGTGCCTCCGCCCTCCCGCGCCCGAGGGGGCTGACGGACCACCCGCCGCGGGCACCGGCGGGGCCGAGGGGGAGGACGCATCATGAACCCGCACACCCTCTACGTGAAGGCCGACACGGTGCTGCACCGGCTCCATCCCAACACCAAGCTGGTGGCCCTCGTGTGCCTGTTCGCCGCGGTGATGGCCTTCAATCACCCGTGGTACGAGGCGGGGATGGTGGCCCTCGGCATCGTCCTGCTGGGCGTGGCGCGGGCGCTGGGGAACCTGGCCCGCAGTTGGCGCTTCTTCGTCCTGCTGTTCGTGGTCAGCTCGCTCTTGTGGGTGCTCTTCATCCGCGACGTTGCCGACCCGCAGATCGTGTGGCAGACGCGGCCGGTGCTGATCGAGCGCGGGACCACTCCGTACGACCTGGTGATGGTGGTGGTGATCGCCAGCCTGCTGATGCTGGCCGTCCTCGTGCTGTGCCTGGTGCAGATCCTCGCGCGTGACCTCGTGCGGACACCGGGTACGCTCAGGTGGCGGGTCGCCCTGGTCGTGCTCGGGGCGGCGGGGATCGCGGCCCACTGGTGGGGGCACGAGCTGTTCCCTCACCCGTGGATGTGGTACCCCGGGCTGGGCGTCTACTTCCTGGCGGTGTCGGCGCTGGTACTCGCCCGCCTGCGCACCCCCTACGCGCTGGCCGAATGGCTGGCGTTCGTGCTTGCCGCGACGGGGATGTTCTTCGCTCTGCAGGGCTTCGCGGACCACGTGCTTGCCCCGGGGACGCGCTGGCTGTGGGGGCCGACCGTGCTCATCTCCCGCCAGGCCCTGCTCTTCGGGCCGGCGATGGGCCTGCGCATCGTGGCGTGCCTGTGCTTCGGGCTGGTGTTCACCGCCACTACGACCCCGGACGAGTTGACACAGGGCCTGCGGGCCGCCGGTGTGCCGCTGACGCCCTCGGTCGCACTCTCGCTGGCGTTTCGGCTGGTCCCGACGGTTGCGGGGACCGCGCAGACGGTCATGCAGGCGCAGCGCGCGCGCGGTTTGGACATCGATGCCGGGGGCGCCCTCGAGCGTCTGCGCCGTGCGGTGCCGGTGATGGTGCCCACGCTGGCCTATGCGCTGCGCCGGGCCGATGACCTGACACGGGCACTGGAGACACGGGGTCTGGGGGCGGCCACGCGCCGTACGGAGTACCGGGCCCTGCCGGCGGGTGCTGCCGACGTGATCGCGCTGACGATCGTCGTGGCGTTCACCGCGGCATGCATCGCGGCCCGGGTCGAGTGGGGCGTCGGTGCCCTGCTTCCCCGGCTGTAGGTTCCGGGCCGTGTCGACTGACAGATGACGGACCGAACGAGACCCGGCCCGCCGGGCGCGGACGCACGCGGTGGGCCCCTATCAGAAATGAGGGAGCTTGATGCCGAGATTGTATGGCCGTGACTGGACCAAAGCCGAGCTGCTCAAGCACATCGGGCGCATTGACCAGGTCGGGGGGGCGCAGCGGGTGATCCTGGCCGAAGGCAATTGCGCGGGGGCGGAGGCCGTCGAGTTCCGCACCGGTAGCGGGCTGCGCTTCACCGTGCTGGCCAACCGCGGCATGGATATCTCCGCCTGTGAGTACTGTGGGGAGGCGCTGGCGTGGCAGTCGGCGACGGGTGACGTGGCCTCGGCGTATTTCGACCCGGAGGGCCTCAACTGGCTGCGGAGCTTCTACGGTGGCCTGCTACTCACGTGTGGGATGAGCTGGGCCGGAGCGGCCTGTGTCGACCCCTCGCCGCACGGCCCGGAGGGCTACCCGGCGGTGCAGGGCGACGGCTCGTGGGACCAGGTCGGGGGCCTCGGCCTCCATGGGCGTGTCTCCCACACTCCGGCCAAGAACCTCTACGTCGACGGCGAATGGCAGGGGGATGACTACGTGTTCTGGGCCCAGGGGAAAGTCACCGAGGCCCAGGTGTTCAAGGCCAACCTGGTGCTCACCCGCCACATCTGGGCCCGCCTCGGCGAGAGCCGGTTCCACGTCCACGACCGGGTCGAGAACCTCGGCTACGAGCCCCAGGAGCACATGTTCCTCTACCACTGCAACTTCGGGTTCCCGCTGTGCCAGGAGGGCGCCTGCTACCTGATCAACTCGCGCGAGACCACTCCCCGCGACGACGATGCCGCGCGGTCGATCGCGACGTGGAGCGAGTTCCCGGCCCCGACCCCGCACATCGCCGAGATGTGCTACTACCACGATGTGGCCACCGACGCCGACAACCGGGCTACCGTGGCACTGGTGAACCGCAACGCCGCGGGGGGTCGCGGCCTCGGCTGCGCCATCACCTACAACAAGGCCACCATGCCCTACTTCACCCAGTGGAAGATGCCCAACCAGGGCACCTATGTCACCGGCCTCGAGCCGGCCAACTGCAAGGTGCAGGGCCGCGACAGGTACCGCACAGACGGCACCCTGGTCTTCCTCCAGCCCGGGGAGGTCGTCGAGTACGACACCGAGTTCGCCGTCTTGACGAGCCAGAGCGAGATCGATGAGACCGAGGCCCGGATCCGTGCGCTGAAGTAGCCAGGAGGGCTGGGGGACGGCAGACCACGGGCCACGGCAGACCACGGGCCACGGCAGGACTGACCACGGAACACACGGAGCACACGGAAGACGGCAAAGGACGGCGAAAGACACCGGGAACACGGCAGACGGCGGAGGATGCGGGAGACGGCAGAGGACGGCGATCGACACTCGAGCGGAACCACAGGCCGGTGGGGAGGGTCTCAGACCTGAGTACCGGGGGGGGAGCCGCATCCCACATCCCACCCCACCCATCTCATTGCATGGAGACAGGAGGCGGTCGTGATGAGCAGGCAAGCTCATGGCTGGGTGGTGCTGCTGGTCGTTGCGTGCACGTTGATGGGTTCGGTCGCGGTGGCGCAAACGCCGGGGAAGATCACGGCGGTGCGCGTCTATCAGGGACAGGCGTTGGTGACGCGCGATGTGCGGTTCGATGCCAGGGTGGGCCCGCAGGAGGTCGTGGTTAGCGCTCTGCCCGAGATGATCGTGTCGGACTCACTGTACGGGATGGGCGACCAGAATGTCGTTGTCCGGGCTGTGCGGTACCGGGCGACCGCGACCTCGGAGGAAGCCCGGCCCGAGGTGCGGGCGCTCGACGAGCAGATCAAGAAGCAGCAGCTCGAGCAGCGGCGGATCGCCAGCGAGCAGTCGGTGCTGGCCGCGCGGGGCAAGTTCCTCGACAGCCTCGAGCAGTTCGCCTCCGCCAAGGTTGACGAGGAGATGAAGCGCGGCACGCTCAAGCCCGGCTCGATCCAGGAGACCGCCAAGTACATGTTCGAGCAGCGTGAGGAGATCGCGCGCAAGCTGCTCGCACTCCAGAACGAGGAGGAGACGGTCGTCGCGGGGATCAGCGTTCTGCAGCGGCAGCGCGCCACTCTCGCCGGGCCGGCCACCAAGACCCAGCGCGAGGCCGCGGTGTTCGTGGATGCCGCCAAGGCCGGCCCCGCCGTCGTCCAGTTGAGCTACCTCGTCGAGGGGGTCGGCTGGGCGCCGGCCTACACTGCCCGCCTCAGCGACAAGCGCGACCGCATCGCCCTCGAGTACCACGCGGTGCTGACCCAGATGAGCGGGGAGGACTGGCCCGACGTGCAGCTCACGCTCTCGACCAGTCACCCACGGATGTCGGCGGCGGCGCCGATCCTGTCGCCGCTGCGCATCGCCCTCGTGCCCGCCGGCAAGGGCGTGGGGATGCCGGGGATGAGTGCCGACGGGCCCCAGGGGTACGGGGAGCGGACGCGGCAACTGCAACAGGCGATCCGCGGCCCGAAGGGCGATGCCGGTAACGTCGGCCCCGCGGGGCCGCCAGGGCCGCGCGGCGAGAAGGGGCCGGTCGGT
>CAZIWQ010000279.1:0-7733 GCA_964542355.1 uncultured Armatimonadia bacterium | reverse complement strand
GCCTCACCCCCGTCCCCTCTCCGTCCCGGAGAGGGGCGAACGGCAACGTCTGACGGCGACGGCTAACGGCCACGGAACGGCTGCGATCCCGCAGGGCGGGATCGCGGTCCCAGGGAACGGCCGCGGCGGCAGGCTGGAAAGCCTGCCCCACACGGCCCCCCGCTCAGATCTCCACGTAGTTGAGGCCCATGATGCGTGCCAGCTTGGCGACGCGCCCGAGGTGCTCGCCCGGCGACATCGCCAGGTGGTGGGAGCCTCCCTCCGCGCCGTAGGCGTCGAGGAACGCCTCCAGCTCATCGGCCGGTGAGAACTTGCAGTGCGGCGTGTCGAGGTGGGGGAGGTAGAAGTCCTCCACGTAGCCCTCGGTCGCGATGAGCTTGGGCATGCCCATCTCGCCGATGGTGAGATTCACCAGTGTCGCCAGCCCGGGCTCGAAGCCGAAGGCGAGCGAGGTCGAGACCCCTCCCGAGCCGACCCATCCCTCGCGCCGCACCAGGCGCACCGGCATGCCCTGCCGGGCCATCCGCGGATTGGCCTCCGCGAAGTGCGCCATGTAGATGGAGTCGCCGTCGAAGTCCATCGTGAACATCTCGCTGAAGGAGGCGAGCCCACACAACTCCGCCATCGCGGTGACGGCCGCCGCCGAGGTGACATCGCCCTCACCCCCGAAGCCATACCCCTCGCCCAGCAGCTTGCTCGCGGCGGCAAACGGGAGCGCATCAAAGCGCGGGTCGGCCGCCAGGGCCTCATAGTGAATCGAGAGCGCATCCAGGCGCATGTCGCCGACCACCTTGCGCAGCGCCCACTCCATGCGTGCGGACGCGAGATGCTCCGCTTCAGTGAGCTCTTCCGCGACGGCGAACGCTTCGCGGTCCGCGGCGACGATGGCGACGAGCTCGTCCGGCGGCGCCTGCGCCAGCGCGTCGGCGAGGGTGTCGAGGCGGACGTGCTGCACGTGCGGCCCCACCTCGGCCAAGAACAGCGTCTCGTCCACCCCGAAGTCCCCCATGTCCTGGAAGGCGTACCCGATCTGCCCGATCCGCGCCGTGCGCAGCCGTCGCGCAGTCCGGGCGGCGCGCGCCCAGTCCCCCAGCTCCGCAATCACGTACTCGTCCGCATAGTGGCCGGTGACCACGGCATAGCTGCGCCCGGCGCGGTTGAGGGTGTTGGCCAGGTCCTGGACTCCGTGCATCCCGTGGTTCTCGAGCAGGTCCTTCCCGGTGAATTCCTCCGTGACCCCGGTGATCCGCTGGGTGTTCCACAAGACGAGTGGGCCGTGCCAGCGCAACAGCTCCGGCAGGGCGATGAGGCTGGGCGAGTAGGACAGGTGCACGGTGACAAGCAGGTCGACGTCGGCGGCGCGGAACGCGTCGACCGCCGCGGCCACCCCCTCGCGCGTGTTCTGGACGCCGCCGAAGGTAACCTCGCCGATCGCGCCGAGGGTCTCCGCCAGCTCGCGCCCGAATGCTTCCTGGGCAGGGCGCAGCTCGGGGTTGGACTTGTCATACAGCTCGAGCATCAGACCCACAAGACCGATCCGGGGTTGGGTGCGCTCAGGCATGGTAGGGGATCCCTCCTGGACTGTGGGGTCACATCGATCAGCGATGTGACTGCATTGCGAGATGGCCGCGCAGCAGGCCGGCAGTCGCCGCCATGACCCGCACCGGCTGCAGCGTCCCGAGCAGCGTCGGCGGCCCGCCCACTGCGACGCGCAGATAGTTGTCGGTGAGGCCCTCCAACACATCGGGGTCACCGGCCAACGGGCGCTCCAGGACGCACGCGAGCACCGCGCCCACCTGACTGTTCGCGAAGCGGGCCCGCCTGGCCTCCGAGAGGTCGCGCAGAATGTGATTGCGGGCGATCTTGACCTCGTGGGGGACCTGGTCGGTCATGTCGGCAGCGACGGTGCCCGGCCGCGGGGAGTAGGTGAAGACGTGGAGGTAGCTGAGAGCGCCGGCCTCGATGAGCTGGCGCGTCGCCTCAAACTCCTGCTCAGTCTCACCGGGGAAGCCGACCATGACATCCGCCCCCAGGCAGATGCCGGGATCGGCCTGATGGATGCGGGCCACCAGGTCGGCATAGGCGGCGGCGTTGCAGGGGCGGCTCATCCGCGCGAGCACACTGTCGCATCCGCTCTGCAGCGGGATGTGCAGGTGACGACAGACCGCGGGATGGTGGGCGACCAGCTCGACGAGTGGCGGTGGCACCTCGCCCGGCTCGATCGAGCTCAGTCGCAGGCGCCCGAGGCCCGGGATGGCAACCAGGCGCTCGATCAGCGCCACGAGGTCGCTGCCGTCCGCCAGCCCCTCGCCGTAGCGTCCCAGGTGGGTGCCGATGAGGACGATCTCGGCGTGCCCGGCCGCCACGAGGCGGCGGACCTGCTCGGCCACGTCGCCGGCGGGGATGCTGCGGCTGGCGCCGCGCGCGCGGGGCACGATGCAGTATGTGCAGGCGGCGTTGCACCCCTCCTGGACCTTGACGAAGGCGCGGGTGTGGTCGGCAAACCCCGCGATCATGTCGCCGGCATCGGCGTAGGCGGTGGGTGTCGGGCCGGCCGGCCGCTCCGGCCAGGGGAGCGCTTCCGCCAGCCGCTCGCGCACGAGCGCGGCCAGTTGCGGCTTCAGCGCGTTCCCCGCGACCAGGTCAGCCTCCGCAATCGCCTCCAGCGCCGCCGGGTTGGCCTCGGCATAGCACCCGGTCACGACGACGCAGGCGTGGGGGTTGAGCGCTTTGGCATGCCGGACCAGGCGCCGACAGTCGCGATCGGTGCGGGCCGTGACCGTACAGCTATTGATGACATACACGTCGGCCACGCTTTCGAACGCGACGAAGCAGCAGCCGAGGGCGGCAAACTGCTGCCGGATCTGCTGGCTCTCAAACTGGTTGAGCTTGCAGCCGAGGGTTTTGATGGCGATGGTGGGGCTCGTGTGGTCAGTCATGAGGGTAGCACCGAGGCAGGGGCGGCGCGGTCCTGCGACAACGGCGTCTCAACAGGATGGACAGGACGGATCGGATGAACGACCCCACCGTTGCCGTTCCCTGGGACCGCGATCCCGCCTTGCGGGACGCAGCCGTTGCCGGGGGCTGTCCGCCAGGCGCACCTCACCCCCCGGCCCCCTCTCCGTTCCGGCGAGGGGGTGTCTGAGGGTGGGTGCCGGTTGTCGCTCACGGGTGGCCTGCGGACACAGCGACACCATGGAGCTTGCCATCTGCCGGCGCTGCGGTCGTTCACCCGCGGACGCTGTAGACGGGGCGGACGCCTCAGATGCTACGCATCTGCGTCCGCGGTGCGCCTGCGTCCGCCGCGCCTCTCCGGAACGGGGAGAGGACGGGGGTGAGGTAGGCACGCCGTCGCCGTGGCAGGGCGCGTCCGGCACGCGCGGTCTGGCGGGCCGTCGGTCGCCGTTCGCCCACTGCCGCGTGCCCAATGCCACGTGCCGCCGTTGGCCGTCGTGGTCTCACTAGCGGTCCGGATCAGGGAAGCGTGGGGACGGCGGGCGAGGGTCGGCGACGTGGGCGTCCCGCTCCCCGGCCGGCGTCTCGGGCAGCCGGTCGCGCTCCCGCCGCCGCCGCCGCAGCTCCGGACGCGGCACGGCGGTGTGGGGCATCACGTACGCCACCCAGTAGACGGCCCCGACCATGATCGCGCCACCGATGATGTTACCGATCGTGGCCGGGATCAGGTTCTTGAAGATGAAGGCCACCACGGTCAGCGACGGCTCCACGGCAGTCCCCACCGCCCCGTTGAGTGCGAGCCCCAGGGGGATCAGGTACATGTTGGCCACGCAGTGCTCGAACCCGCCGGCGATGAACGCGGTGATCGGGAAGACGATGGCGAGGATCTTGTCGGTCGTGCTGCAGGCGCTGTAGCACAGCCAGACGGCGAGACAGACGAGGAGGTTGCACAGGATGCCGCGGGCCACGACGACGCTGAACGGCATCTGGCACTTGGCGGCGGCAATCTTCACGGCGGTCGCGCCGACGGCTTGATCGGCGAGCACGTATTGGGCGCTGAGCACTACCAACCACACCAGCGCCAGCGAGCCGATGAAGTTCCCGACGTAGACGATGGCCCAGTTGCGGAGGAGTTCAGGGGTGGAGACGCGGCCGCTGAGCCACGCCATCACGATCAGGTTGTTGCCGGTGAACAACTCGGCGCCACCGACCACGACGAGGATCAGGCCGAGGCTGAAGGCGAGGCCCCCGAGGACCTGGACCACCCCGAACCCGAGGGGGTTGGCGGTCTTCACGATGGTGAAGAAGTTGGCTCCGAGCCCGATGTAGGCTCCGGCCATGATCCCGAGCACGAGCGTGGGGACGAGGGGGAGCCGGGCCTTAGCCTCCCCGGACGCGAGGGCACGTTGTGCCATCTCGGGTCCGGCGCAGTGGCTGGCCGGTGTTGCCACCTCGCGCCTGTCATCGCCCATCGCAGACACGCCCCCTAGAAGAGCGACCGAGAGGCCCCCCGGAGGCCGCGGCGCCACGCTCAGAGGCCTGTAGAGGCCACTCACAGCCGTCTCGCCGCGAGAGGCCCTGGCCGGAAGTGGTCTGTTCGGCCGCGTCTCCGGGCGCTCGACGATCCGCGCGACGCGGTTGGAGCCGAAGGCCCCGCCGCCGCTCGGCGCCTTCGCACACCGTCAACAGACAGTCGCGACCGCGCCTCCCGGCAGGTTGTCGGGGACCTGTGGCGTATGCTATAATGCCGCCAAGTCCAGTCCGGTGCAACTGAAGGCGGCCGGGTGTGTTGCCCGGCCGCCTTTGCAGCCTACCGTCACAGGCATGCTCGGGGTCGGGCCGCTCTGCTAGCCGGCCTTCCTGACCTTGCCGGCCTTGATGCAGGACGTGCATACCCGCATGTGGCGGTTCCCGCTGGTGGTGGCGACGCGGACGCGTTGCAGGTTCGGCATCCACCGCCGCTTGGTGTGACGCATTGAGTTACTGACATTGTGCCCTGTCGAGGGCCCCTTGCCGCACACTTGGCAGACCTTGGCCACAGCTATCCTATCCCTTCCAGGCAGGCACGCAGCAAGGCGTGCCGACAATCGCGGAGACCGGATGATAGCACATTCGGCCACGGTGTGCAACCCCGTGTGACGCCGCGGGGGTGTGCGGCCCGGCCCCCTGGAGTGCCGCCCATGGCCGAGACTGAAGCTTGCGACCACCCGTATCCGCCCGGTGAGCCGGGCCCGGTGACGTGGATTCCGCGCCTGCCGGCCCCACCCCGCATTTCCGGCACGGCAATGCCTCACGGCGTCTTCCTATCCACCGGCACGACCTCGACGGGGTCCGCGCTGAGCCTGTTCATCACCGGCTTCTCGATTGTGAGCCTGGGCTTGCTGTCGCTCGTTCCGACCTATGTGATCGCCTGGACGGTGGACGCGATTGTCGATCCGCGCGGGCTGTCGCTCGTGGGGGTCCTGCTGGGGGTCGGGGGGCCGGCCGATCCCCTGCGGCAAGCGGGGGCACGCATCGCCATCAACCTGCTCACCTTCCTCGTCTTCCTGGTCCTGATGCGGCTGAGCCCGCTGGCCGCCCATCATGCCGCCGAGCACATGACCGTGCACGCCATCGAGCGCTATGGCCTGTGGGGCTGGGAGGAGCGCGTCGCGGACATGCCGCGCGCCCACCTGCGTTGCGGCAGCAACCTGCTGGCCGGGGTTCTGCCCACGCTCCTGTTGGCAGTTCCGCTCCTGCCGGTGGCGCCACTGGTGGCCCTCCCGGTGGCGTTCGGGGGCTGGCTGCTGCGCTACCGCATCGGCTATGTGCTGCAGAACACCTTCACCACGCGGGTTCCGACGCCGGTGCAGTTGGGGCGCGGCATCGAGTCGGGGCAGCGGCTGATCCTCGCCTGGCTGAGTAACCCGGCGCCGCCGCTGGGCCTCGCGCAACGCATGTGGCGACGCGGGGTGCCGCAGCTCGTGGCCGGAGTGATCTGCGCGCTGTACGGCCTAGGGGCCGTGGCCGATCACCTGCATGTCTGGCTGGACTGGTAACACACGATAGGAGACCCTGAATCGCGCATGAGCAGAAGCACCGTCCATGACATCGTCACGCGGGCCGTCGCCGCGGCCACCGCGGCCGGGACCATTCCGCCGGTGACCGCCGCGGTCGAGATCAACCCGCCCAAGAACCCCGCCCACGGGGATTTCGCGACCAACATCGCCATGGTCATCGCCAGTCAGACCAAGCTCAATCCGCGCGCCGTCGCCCAGCACATCGTCGCGAGCATCGGCCCTGACCCCTTGCTGGCGGGGGTCGAGATCGCCGGCCCCGGGTTCATCAACTTCCGCCTCGCACCAACCTGGCTGCAGGAGACGGTTGCGCGCTGCTGCGCCGAGGACGCGCGCTACGGCTGCAGTGACATCGGTGGCGGCAAGCGCGTGCAGGTGGAGTTTGTCAGCGCCAACCCGGTCGGGCCGATCCATATCGGGAACGCGCGCGGGGGGCCGTTTGGCGATGCGCTGGCGGCGCTGCTGGAAGCGACCGGCCACGTTGTCGCGCGGGAGTACTATGTCAATGACGGCCCCGACAACACCCAGCTCAAGCTGTTTGGCGCCTCCGTACAGGCGCGGTATCGCACCCTCGCGGGCCACGACACCCCGCTGCCCGAGGGAGGCTACCAGGGGCAATACGTGGTCGAGCTGGCAGCGCAGTTGCGCGCGCGTGACGGCGACCGCCACCTCGACGTGCCGCAGGACGAGGAGGGCGGGCTATGTTTCGCGCGGCTGGTGGAGGACACGGTGGTGGGGTGGCTGCGCGAGGACTGCGGCGCCATCGGGATCGAGTTCGACCAGTGGTTCAGTGAGCTGACGCTCCACGAGAGCGGGGCAGTCGCGCGCGAGGTGGCCCGACTTGTGGAGCAGGACCGGGCCTACCACCACGACGGCGCCGTCTGGCTCCGCGCCCGGGAGTTCGGGGACGACCAGGACCGCGTGCTCGTGCGCAGCAACGGCAAGTACACGTACATCGCCTCCGATGCCGCCTACGCCGCCAACAAGTTCGATCGCGGGTTCGAGCACCTGATCTACGTGTGGGGGCCCGACCATGCCGGCTACGTTCCCCGCCTGCACGCCGCCATCGCCGCCCTGGGCCGCGGGAGCTGTGAGATCATCCTCTACCAGCATGTCCGGTTCCTGGAGGGGGGCGAGCCGCTCGGCCTGTCGAAGCGCAAGGGGGCCATCGTCTCGATCCGCGACCTCGTCGCCGAGATCGGCCGTGACGCGACGCGCTTCTTCTTCCTGATGCGCAGTGTCGATGCCCACCTCGACTTCGACCTCGAGCTCGCGCGCAAGCAGAGCCAGGACAACCCGGTCTACTATGTGCAGTACGCCCACGCGCGCATCTGCAGCATCGGGCGGGAGGGGCGCGAGCGGGGGATCGTCAGCGCGGAGGGGGCCGCGCCGGACCTCGGCCTGCTGGTGCATGCCGACGAGCAGGCGCTGATGCGCAAGATCGCGGAGTACCCGCAGGAGGTGGCGGACGCCGCGCTGGGGCGGGCCCCGCACCGGCTGACCTACTTCGCGCGCGACCTCGCCCAGGCGTTCCACCAGTTCTATGGGAGCTGTCGCGTGCTCGACGCGGAGGCTCCCGCGCTGTCGCAGGCGCGGCTCAAGCTGGTGCTGGCGACGCAGATCGTGCTGCGCAACATCCTCGGTCTGCTCGGGATCGGAGCCCCGGAGCGGATGTAGGCGGCGCGTGGCGCCCCGTCGGGTACGCCCGCGCAGGGGCCGGAT
>CAZIWQ010000278.1:0-7750 GCA_964542355.1 uncultured Armatimonadia bacterium | reverse complement strand
CGCACGGCTGGAAGCGCGGCCGAGAAGCCGTTCTGAGGCCGCGCAGCCACGCCAGAATGGCTCTGGAGGGCACCCAGCCGGCCGTCATATCTCGGGGGCCGGCCGGATGTGGCCTTCTCGGCCGGACCCCTACACCAGCACACTGACGACGGCGTCGCCGTCCTCGACGTTCATGAGCTTGACGCCACCGGCGGCGCGGCTGCGGATCGAGATGTCGTCCACGCCGGTCATCAGGAACATGCCTTTGGCGGTGATGATCAGGACGCGCTGGCCCTTGCCGGTCTTGACATGCTCGGCCGCCGCAACCGGGCCGCTGTCCTCCGTGACCTTGTAGCCGGTCACGCCCTTGCCGCCCCTGCCCTTCGTCGGGAACTCATCCACGTCAACCACCTTGCCGAACCCTTTAGCCGTCACCACGAGTACTGCTTCAGCCATAGCCTGGATCTCCCTTCGCATAGTGAACTCACCGACCGAGCCGTCCGGTCACTGCTTCGCCGTCGGGGAGGCGATACCTGCCCCGGGTACGGGATCGCTGTGCCGGTGCTCGCCACTGCACGCCGCGCACACACATCACTGCCGGGCTCCGCCGCCCGCACGTCGGGGCGGCAGGCACCGGCGGGGCGAGCGCGTGCCGAACCAAGCTGTCGTGGCGTGCGTCGCCGGCCGCCGGTCCCGGTGAGCGAGACGTGCGGACAGCATTATTACCACGGCGACGGCGTGAAAGTCAACTGGTCACACCGCGGGTGCCCCCCGGCTGACGGCCCGGCGAGGTGTCCGATCCGTTGTCGTCGCCTCTTGAACGCGCGGCGCGGGGGACGTATAATGGGGTGACAAGAGGTATCCCTGCGCTGCGCGTGACGTCCAACAGTTTCGGCCCAACACCCGCCTTCTGGGAGCTCGGGCTCTGTGCACGACGTGAGGTCCGGCCTCGGCTGGATAAGCAACGTGCGCAGGAGAGCACCCACCTTGAAAGTGGGTCCGAAAACTTGCGGAGGCACGGCACTTGCGGGGACCTCTTCTCCTTCCTCCCGAAGGCCTCCCCTATGACTCTGTTTGACCACTCGCGCCCGGCCCACGCCGCTCCGCTGGCTGCCCGCATGCGTCCGCGCAGCCTCGATGAGTTGGTCGGGCAATCCCACCTGACGGCCCGTGACGCCGTCTTGCGGCGGGCGCTGGAGCACGACCAGCTCCCCTCCCTCATCCTGCACGGCCCCGCCGGCACCGGCAAGAGCACGTTGGCGCGCCTGGTCGCGGCTCACACCCGGCACCACTTCAGTGAGCTCTCGGCGGTGAGTGCCGGGGTGAAGGATATCCGGCAGTTGGCCGAGGAGGCGGCGCAGCGACTCACACTGTACGACCGGCAGACGACGGTGTTCATCGACGAGATCCACCGCCTCAACAAGGCCCAGCAGGACCAACTCTTGCCCCACGTGGAGAACGGGACGTTCACGCTCATCGGGGCGACGACAGAGAACCCGTACTTCAGCGTCATCTCGCCGCTGTTGTCGCGGTGCCGCCTGTTCGGCCTCGAACGGCTGTCGGTCGAAGACCTGCACGTGCTCATGCGCCGCGCCCTGGAGGACACTGAGCGGGGGCTCGGGAGCCTGGCGGCGGCGGTAACGCCGGAGGCCCTCGCGCACCTGGCCGAGTCCGCGGGGGGCGATGCCCGGGTGGCGCTCAATGCGCTCGAGCTGGCGGCGCAGACGGCCCCGGCCGACGCGGCCGGCCGGCGGCAGGTGGGCGTGCCCGAAGCGGAGGCGGCGCTGCAGCTCCCCGTCCTCAAGTATGACCGCGCCGGCGACGAGCACTACGACACGATCTCGGCCTTCATCAAGAGCATGCGCGGCTCCGATCCCGATGCCGCGATCTACTGGCTCGCCAAGATGCTGGAAGCCGGGGAGGACCCGCGGTTCATTGCCCGGCGGCTGATCATCCAGTCCGCCGAGGACGTCGGGCTGGCCGACCCGCTGGCCCTGAGGCTTGCGGTCGCGGCGGCGGATGCGGTAGAATACGTGGGGCTGCCGGAGGCACAGATCCCCCTGGCGATGGCCACCATCCATCTGGCGGTCGCCCCGAAGAGCAACTCGGCCTACCGCGCGATCGCCGCGGCACGGGAGGACGTCCGTGCGGGAGGCGCAGCGGCCGTCCCCCCGCATCTGGCGGGAGGGATGCGGCCCGGCGACGCCCGCGATGAGTACCGCTACCCGCACGACTTCCCCGGTGGCTGGGTGCGCCAGGAGTACCTCCCCCCCGGCCTGTCGGGACGAGTCTACTACCGGCCCGGAGACAACCCCCGCGAGAGCAAGATTGCGGACTCCCTGGCCCACCGGGGCGATGCCCAAAGTGGCGCCTCGCCCGCCGGTGACCGGAGCACCCGCCCCAGCGGTCATGACCGCCTCGAAGGTGAGAGCCTTGAGAGTAGAGACGACACTGTCTGATGGCTGGCTAGAGACCATTGCCGTCGAGGGTGAGCTGGATGCCTATACGGCCCCCAGGCTGATGGAGGCCGTCACCCTCGCGCTCGAGCAGGGCATCGCGTGGCTGCTGATCGATCTGCGCGCGGTTGACTATATTGACAGCGTCGGCCTCGGCATCCTCATCGGCGGCGCCAAGCGCGCCGGGGAGCGCAGCGGCGACATGGCCGTCGCCTGCTCCCGCCCCGGTGTCCGCCGCGTGTTCGAGGTCTCAGGGACGGCCGAGCTGCTCAATGTCGTGGACGACCTCCCGGCTGCCGTGGCGATCCTCACGGCCGCGCACGGGAGCAAGCCGGGGACCCCGAGTGGCACCGCGGGAGGCGATGGGCGATGAGTGAGACCCTGTCTGATGTCGTCGAGCTGCGCCTCCCGCCCGACCCCAAGTACATCCAGGTCGTGCGACTGGCCGTCGCCGGTGTGGCCTCGCGGGTGGGCATGGACGTCGACGACGTCGACGACCTCAAGGTCGCGGTCTGCGAGGCCTTCACCAATACCATCGATCACGCGTTTGAGGGCATCGCCCCCTCGCCGGTATTGATCCGGCTGACCCCCGGGTCCGGCGACCTGCAGGTGGAGGTGATCGACCAGGGGGTGGGGTTTGATGCGGGGAGCACGGATTTCGGGGGCGAAGCCGATCTCGCCCAGGAGGGCGGCCTCGGCCTCTACCTGGTCCACCGCTACATGGATCGGGTGCGCATCGAGAGCGCACCGGGCAGCGGCACGAGGGTTATCATGTCCAAGCGCCTGGCGAGGTGATGCCCGTGACATCTCGCTGGGACGAAATGTCGACCAACCAGCTCTTCCACGAGCTGCGCGAGTCCGCCGCGCCGGCCCTCCGGGCATATCTGATCGAGCGTCACGAGGGGCTTGTCCGCCACGTCGCCCGCGACTACCTCTCCTCCGGCGAAACGTATGAGGATATTGTCAGCGTCGGCCACCTCGGCCTCATCCACGCGGTCGACCGCTTCGACCCCACTCGTGGCACCAAGTTCGCCACGTTTGCCGTCCCGACGATCAAGGGCGAGATCCGCCGCTACTTCCGCGATCGCACCTGGGGGGTGCGGGTTCCCCGCCGCGTGCAGGAGCTCTCGATGCGCGCCCGCAAGGTGAGCGAGCAGCTCTCGCAGCAACGGGGGCGAGCCCCCACCTACGCGGAGCTCGCGCGCGAGCTGGGAGTTGTCGAAGAGGACGTCATCGAGGCCATCGAGGTCGGGCGCCAGTACGAGCTACTGAGCATCGACGCGGTCAGCTCGGAGAACTCGGGCGAGGAGTCCCTGCCCGAGATCGAGCGTGCCGGCGATCTGGACCCGAACCTCGAGGATATCGGCGGGCGCGACCAGATCCGGCGCGCCCTCGAGCAGTTGCCTGATCGTGAGCGCGTCATTGTCGTCTTGCGCTTCTTCCGCGACATGCCGCAGCAGGAGGTCGGCGACCGGCTCGGCATCAGCCAGATGCACGTCTCGCGGCTGCAACACAAGGCCTTGCAGCGGCTGCGCCATTTCATGGGACGCGAGTAACCCGCCCGGCGCCACACCCGGTCGTCTAGCTATCGGAGCGGCCGGAAGGCCGTTCTGAGGCCGCGAAGCCACGTCACAATGGCTCTGGAGGGCACTCAGCCAGCCGTTACGCCTCGGGGGTCGGCCGGATGTGGCCTTCTCGGCCGGACCCCCGGAACAGCGGCCGAACAGTCGTTCGGAGGCCGCGACGCTGCGCTCAGAAGCCCGCAGAACCCACTCACCGCCGTCTCGCTGATAGGAGCGTTCCTGCACGATGCGAGCGCGCCGCTGGCTCCCGGTGATGAGCGCAGTGTGGGTCGGTGTGCTGGTGGCGGCAGCCACCATCTGGGTCCTGCAGCGCATCGCGCCGACCCTGTGGCTGTTCGTGGCCGGTCTACTCGTCGCCTATGTCCTCGATCCCCTGCTCGACCGGCTGGAGGCCAGGGGGTGGTCGCGGATCCGCGCCGTCGTCGTCGTCACGGTGGCCATCGCTGTGTGCATTGCGCTGGTCGCCGCATGGCTCATGCCCGTGCTGGTCGGGCAGGCCCAGACGCTGGCGCAGCACTGGCCCCAGTACAGCGCCGCCATCGATCGCGCCTACCAGGGGGCGGACACATGGCTCCGTGCCTACCTCGCTCAGCGCTTCGAGGGGCGCGACGTCATGCCCTACCTGGACAGCCAGGTCGCGGCGGCGCGGAGTTGGTTGGAGGCGAAGCTGCCCCAGTTCCTCCGGGTCCTGAGTGACGCACTCTTGCGCTCGGTCTCACTCATCGGGCTGGCGGCGATGGTTGGCTTCATCAGCTTCCACTTCATGCTGGTGATCGACCCGTTCCGCAAGAGTCTCCACGCTCTGTTGCCGGGCAGCGCCTCCGCCGACGTGCACGACGTCAGCCGGCAGGTCGGAGCCATGCTGGGACAATACCTGCGGGGACAGGCCACGATGTGCCTGATCATGGGCGCCCTGGCCACCTGCTCGCTGCTCATCCTGGGGCGGATCTTCGGCACCCAGTACGGCCTGATCATCGGCCTGGTCGCCGGTGCCATCTATCTCGTGCCGTGGGTCGGCGCGCTCCTCACCAACGTCACGGCCGTCATCCTGGGCTATGTCACGGCGGCGCACGACCCGGTGCTCTCCGCACTGTGCGCGTTCGGTGCAATGACGCTGGCCAATCTCATCTGCGACAATGTGATCTCACCAAAGGTGATCGGGCGCAGCGTCGGGCTGCACCCGCTCGTCGTGATCTTCGCCCTGCTCACGGGCTATCAGTTGCTGGGCCTGCCGGGGATGATCATCTCCGCGCCCGCGGCGGCCAGCATCAAGATCATCCTGGCGCGCTGGCTGCCCCTCGCGAAAACCGAGGACCAGCCCGGCCGGCCCGCCCCCATCGTGTTTGATCTACACGCGGCCATCCAGATGACCCTCAGCGGGGTGCGTGGCGTCACGCGGCGCATTGAGGATGTCGTCGGGATCGGCGCCCACTATCCGGAACCATCCGAGCACGAGGGTGACACTACCGATGACGATCCAACAACTGCGTGATGTCTTCCTGGGGTACTTCGAGGAGCGCGGGCATCTCCTGCGTCCGAGCGCGCCCCTGGTCTTGCATGATGACCCCACCAGCCTGTTCACCAGCGCCGGGATGCAGCCGTACATCGCCGCCTTCCGCGGGGAAGAGCAGCCGCCGGCCCCGCGTGCCGCCAGTGTGCAGAAGTGCCTGCGCACCGGCGACATCGACGATGTCGGACGCTTCAACCGCTACCACACCTTCTTCGAGATGCTGGGCAACTTCTCGTTCGGTGACTACTTCAAACAGGGCGCCATCGATTTCGCCTGGGAGTTCATCACGGAGGTGATGGGCATCCCCGCCGAGCCCCTGTGGATCACCGTGTTCGAGACCGATGACGAGGCGGAAGAGCTGTGGCACCGGCGGATCGGGGTGCGCAAGGAGCGCATCCAGCGGTGGGGGCGCTCGGATAACTGGTGGCCGAAGGTGCGGTGGGAGGGCCCGTGCGGGCCCTGCACGGAGATCCACATCGACCTCGGGCCCGAGTTCGGTTGCCCCGCCGGCTGCGACTTCGGCTGCAACTGCAACCGCTACCTCGAGCTGTGGAACCTCGTGTTCCAGCAGTACACCGAGGCCCCCGACGGCGCCCTCACGCCGCTCCCCGCTCCCGGGATCGACACCGGCATGGGTCTCGAGCGCCTCGGCCTGGTAATGCAGGGCAAGCAGTGGTCGATGGAGACCGATGAGATGTGGCACATCCTGTCGCGCGCGCTGGAGATCATCAACCAGGACCGTGACCAGCCCTATCACTACGGCGATGACCCTCACCTCGACGTCGCCGTGCGCGTGGTTGCCGACCACATCCGCGGGGTCGCGTTCGTGGTCGCCGACAACGTGACCCCCTCCAATGAAGGCGCGGGCTACGTGATCCGTCGTCTCATCCGCCGCGCCTACCGCTTCGGGCGTGAGCTGGGGGCCCGCGGACCGTTCCTCTACCGCGCCCTGCCCGCCGTCGGGGAGGTCATGGGACAGGCCTATCCCGAGGTGCTGGCCCGGCAGGACTATGCCATGAAGGTGCTGCAGGGCGAGGAGGAGCGCTTCGATGCCACGCTCGAGCAGGGCCTCGCCCTGTTCGAGGAGGTGGCCGCCGACCTCGTGAAGGCCGGCGCGAGCGTGATCCCCGGCGAGACGGCATTCCGCCTCAACGACACGTACGGCTTCCCCGTCGAGGTTACCCGCGAGCTCGCCGTGGAGCGCGGCCTCAGCGTCGACGAGGCCGGCTACGAGACCGCCATGGCCGCTCAGCGTGAGCGCTCGCGCGGCAGCGCACGCGGCCTCGAGCTCGCCAGCGATGGCTCCATCGTCGCCGCCGCCGGTCAGACCACCTTCACCGGCTACGCCGCCGACGACAGCGACGCGACGGTGCGTCTGATCGTGAAGGATGACGCGCTGGTGCCCTCCGCCGCCTGTGGCGACGCGGTCGGCATTGTGCTCGATACCACGCCCTTCTACGCCGAGCGCGGGGGACAGGTGGGTGACACCGGAGTCATCACGGCCGCCGGCGTCCGCTTCGAGGTCAGCGGCGCCCTGCCGCTGGGCGCTGCGGTGCTCCACATGGGAACGCTCGTGGCCGGGAGCCTGACGACGGGTGCCGCGGTCGTGGCGCGCGTCGACCTCGCACGGCGCCACGACATCCGCCGCAACCACACCGCCACCCATCTGTTGCAGGCGGCGCTGCGCGAGGTGCTCGGCGACCACGTGGCCCAGTCGGGCTCCCTGGTCGCCCCCGATCACCTCCGCTTCGACTTCTCCCACCACGAGGCACTGACCCCGGAGGAGCTCCGGGCGGTCGAAGACCGGGCCAACGAGTGGATCATGGCCGATCACGCCGTGGGCGCCAGCGAGATGGGACTGGAAGAGGCCCGACAGGCCGGCGCCATGGCCCTGTTCGGCGAGAAGTACAGTGATATCGTCCGCGCGGTGGCCGTCACCGGGGTCGGACTGGAGTTGTGCGGCGGCACCCATACCGCACGCACCGGCCAGATCGGCTCGCTGCGCATCCTCCACGAGGGGAGCGTCGCCGCCGGCATCCGTCGCATCGAGGCGGTGACCGGTCGCGGCGCCATCGACCACGGGCGACAGATCGAGGGCCTGCTCCACACGGTCGCGCGGGGCCTCACCTGCAAGCCCGAGGAGATCCCGGCACGCCTCGAGGGCCTCCACAAGCGCATCGGTGAGCTGCAGGCCGAGCTCAAAGCCGCCCGCGACCTGTCGG
>CAZIWQ010000277.1:0-7755 GCA_964542355.1 uncultured Armatimonadia bacterium | reverse complement strand
GGTACAGGCCCCCGCCCTACAGACGGCGACGGCAGACGACAACGACAGACGGCAGCGGCGGCGGGGCAAGTCCCCGCCCTACAAACGGCGACGGCAGACGGCGACGACGGACGGCAGCGGCACGCGGTCAGCGGACGGCCCGCTCCCTCACGATCTCGACTTCGGTGTAGTCGATCAGCCCCGCCAGAGGGACGGAGTGCTTGCGGGCCCGGACGGTGACCTCGGCAACCGGGAACTGCCCCAGGATTGCCGCGGCGATCTGCTCGGCAAGTGCCTCCAGCAGGAGGAACTTGCGCTGGCTCTGGAGCCGCGCCACAAGCTCATAGACGGCGGCATAGTCCACCGTCTTCGTGAGGTCGTCGGCCTGTCCCGCCGGCTGCAAGTCGAGCGCCATCTCGACATCGAATGAGAACCGGCCCCCCAGCGCCCGCTCGGACGGATCGACGCCGTGGTGGCTGAAGAACTGCATGTTGACGATGCGAAGGCGGTCCCGTGACATGAGCAGATCCTCCGCTGGCCAACCGCGCCACGGTCCCGGAGACCGCATAGCGGTCCCGAAGACCGCGCCGCGGTCTGGGCTTAGGATGACAGCCGCACGGGGAAGCGACAGAGGCCGCTTCGGCGGTGCAGTTGTCAGCGGTTGTCGATCAGGTTCACCTCGGTGCAGATGACGGAGACGGCGGCATCGAAGAACCCGCGTGGCACCTCACGGACAAGCTGGGTCTCGAAGCACAGGCCGACCGACAATCGCGCCTGGTAGGGCGTCAACGAGTTGAGCAGCCGGTCGTAGTAGCCGCCACCATAGCCCAGGCGTCCGCCGTGGATGTCGAACCCGACGCCCGGGGCGATCACGCATTCTACATCGGCCAGCCCGGCTCGGGCGCAGACCGCGGGAACCGGCTCCGGAATGTGCCACGTGCCGGGCGCCAGTTGCTCCTCCGGCCGCTCGACGAAATACAGGTCCAACTGGTGATGCGCGCGGTTGACGCGCGGGAAGATCAAGCGCTTATCGTGGCGCAGCGCGGCGACCATCAGGTCGCGTGTGCAGGCTTCGTTGTCAAAGCTGGCGTAGAGCAGGATCGACCCCGCCTGCTGGTACTCCCATGACTGGATCACGCGGGCCGCGATGATCTCGCTCTTGCCGGCGATCTCCCGGGGGGAGAGTGAACGCCGACGGGCGAGCAGCTCGCGCCGCAGCGCGGCCTTGCGCCGGTCCTCCACTGACTTCATGCCTCGTGCCAGCCTCTCACAATCGCATCCGTCATCCGCGCCACCATCGACAGTCCGCGCACGTCGTGCACGCGGATGATGTCGGCCCCGTTCTGGATGGCCACGGCGCAGGTCGCCGCGGTGCCGAAGACGCGGTCCTCCGGTCTGACACCCAGCACGCGCCCGATGGTTGACTTGCGGGAAGTGCCGATCAGGATCGGTCGCTGGAGGGCGCACAGCTCGCGGAGGCGCCGCAATAGCTCCAGGTTGTGCTGCACCGTCTTGCCAAAGCCAAACCCGGGGTCGATGATGACCTGCTGCTCGGCGATGCCACCGGCCACTGCGGCGGCGATGCGGCCGGCCAGGAAGTCACGCACCTCGGTCACGACGTCCCCGTAGCGGGGGTTGTGCTGCATCCCGCGCGGTGTCCCGAGCATGTGCATGATCACGACCGGTGCGCCCGCTTCGGCGGCGACCTCGATCATCCCCGGGGTGCGCAGTCCGGTGACGTCATTGATGATGTCGGCCCCCGCCCGGAGCGCCGCGCGCGCCACCTCGGGCTTGCTGGTGTCCACCGAGATGATCGCGGGCAAGCACTCGCGTAGTGCCTCCACCGTCGGGATCACCCGCGCCAGCTCCTGCTCGAGCGAGACCGGGTCACTGCCCGGCCGCGTCGACTCGCCCCCGACATCCAGGATGTCGGCGCCCTCGGCGACAAAGTGGGTGGCCTGCTCGAGCGCCTGGAGCACATCCCCCCCGATGCCGTCGCCCGAGAAGGAGTCATCCGTCAGGTTGATGATGCCCATGACAAGCGTCCGCTCGCCGAAGGCGAGTGGCTCGCCGCGGACGGTGATCGGCTGCGGGTGAGGGAGGGTCGTGCCTTCGGCCATGGGGGTACCTGTGTGCGGTCAGACGCCATCCCGCACACGTATGATAGCAGACTTCGGGGGGGGACGGCAAAGGCGGCAACGGCGAACGGCAGGGGTGGGGGGTGGGGGAACGGCGGGAGGCATTGGCCTGTCGCCACTGCCATGCTGCGAGCCGTTCCTGGGACCGCGATCCCGCCCTGCGGGATCGCAGCCGCTGGCCGTTGCCGTTCCCACACCCCGCACCCCACGTCCCTGCCGTTCGCCATCAGCTCATCCGCTATTCGCTAGTCGCTCTCCTACGACAACCGGCGGCTCCTGCGCCGCCCCGTCAATGGCCTCGACCTCCACGTCATCCAGCAACACCGTCTGCTCTTCCCCCAACACCCAGAAGCGCAGCGCCGGGTTCACCTCGGGCGGGAAGTCACCGACGGCGAGCACGACCGAATAGCGGCGCCACTGGTTGCCAGTGATCAGCGGGACGGCGAGCTGCCCGAAGTCGTACCTGGCGCCCGCGTAGAAGTTCGTGCGCACCTGCGCGCGCGGGCTGTCCGTGCGTGCCCAGAACGTGATGCGATAGTGGGCGTTGGGCCGCACCCGCAAGGTGGCGTTGGACAGTCCCACGGGCGGCATGTCCCGCTTCCATGCCAGCCGCGCCCCCGCGGCACCGCTGTGACCGGCCTGGGGGCTGAGGGTCGCACCCCACAGCGACCAGTGCTCCCCGGTCTTCTCGAAGTCACCGTTGAGCAGGCGCGTGGACAGCGGGCTCGTGGCGCGTCGGCCCGCGCACTTGGTGCCGACCTCGAGCACGTCGAAGTACAGCCGGAACTCGCGCACCGGCGGCGGCGAGGTACCCCACGCGGCGTCGGTGAGCGTGACGGTCAACTCGCCGGTCGCCGGGAGGAAGCTCACGGGCAGCTCGGTCATCGTCCCGGCCCGATGCACGATGGCACGCGGGGAGGCCGGGTCAAGGCTGCCGCAGCCAGCCAGCAGCGTCTCCAGGCGAGGCTTGAAGGTCACGGTGGGATTGGCCCCGCGCTTGTCCAGCGGCCCGACCGTCACCGGGACGGCATAGTGCCAGTACGGGCTCCACCACTCGCCAGCGGCTGCCGCGGGCGTCGGGCGCGCCTCCTGCTCCCACGCGAAGCGGGTGGGGACGAACACCGTCGGCGGCTGATCCACATGGCTCAGGCGGAAGAGGCGGGCCACCCGCGGCGGGCCGGGATGGACGAGAATCCGCGCCGCCACCTGGCAGCGGCGGGCATCGGTGGCAATCAACTCGATCTGGGCCTGCGTGACGGGCCCGGGCTGCGGGCGCCGGGCCGGCCAGAACCCCTGCCGGAACTTGTTCGCCCCGGGCACGCGGGTCCCGCCCCCCGCGTCAGCCGGGACGCCCGCGACCCCGCTCGCCGCCGCCTCCTGCGGTCCCTGGCGTGTCTCGCGGGGACTCACCGAGATGCTCTCGGCGAACTCGCCCGGAGTCATGAAGGTGGCATAGGGGGGGACACCGGGAGCCTCGCGCCACCCCGCGGTGGGCTGGTCACTGGTGAACCCCTCGGCGATGCCCGTGAAGTTCGGGAAGATCTTGGTGAGCTGGTTCCGGGCCAGGCGCACGTCAAGGGCCACGATCTCCGCCATCGGCTCCGGGGCGGTCACCTCCGCCTCCACCAGGAAGTCGTGCTGGAAGGCACCGAGGGTGTAGTGCTGGACATAGATGGTGGCATTGAGGACAGCCTCGACAGCCACGGTGGCGATCACCGGGCCCCGCAGCCCCGGCCGGAGGCGAACGGGGCCGGTGATGTTGCGCTGCCAGGCCTTCTTCTCCTGGCCCACAAACTCGACCGTGTTGGTTGCCGGCTTCAACGGGTTGAACTTCCCCCATTCGCCGATCCCCCCGCCGCATGAGCCAGCGGCATAGTCGCGTCCGGTCGCCAACGAGCGGAAGGTGGTCAGTGTGCCACCGGCCTGGGAACTCCACCCGAGTAGAAGGTTGGAGTTCTGGACCGTTACCCCATCGGCGCCGGTCTCCACCCGTAGGTCGGTCCCGGGCTGGGGAGCCGTGCCGGCACACAGCGTGTACACCGTCGCGCTCTTCGGAGGCAGCATCGCGATCCAGTAGAGCGTGCTACCCACAACCTGGGAAGGGACGACGCTGCCCCCAGCCTCGCGCACGTAAGCCGGCTTCCCGGCAGGCACACGATCGGCTAACTCGACAGACACCAGCGCGTTCTCCAGGTACTCAGCGTGGGGATTGGTGACAACCAGCGGCGCCACGGCATCGGCAGTGCGCGGGAAGCGGGTCGGGCATGTCACGCACGCGAGCGGGAGGCGGGCGGAATGCGGCACCCCGCCGACGGTGTAGTCCACAGTGCCCGGGAGCTCGACGAGCCGGGCCGTCGGCCCTGCCGGCGGGCAGCCGGGCACGGTGAACGGCACTCCCCGGCCGGGCGCGACGGTACCGACACTCACCTGCTTGTCCCCCACCCGCACGCGTACATCCTCGGCCGCCGCGTCCTGCGCCCAGGGGAACGGCACCGCCGTCAGCGTGGCCTGCGGGTTAGCGGCGTCGACGACCCCCGAGGTTACCTGCAGCTCCGGCAGGCGATTGACCAGCAGGCTGCGCCAGAAGTACGAGTGCCGCCCGCCGACCTCGACATCGAACACGACAGTCTTCGTCCCCCAGTCGATGTCAGGCCGAGCGGTGATCGCCAGCGCCACCGTTGTGGCGGCGCCGGGCCCGACCCGGAAGCTCGCGACATCCGAGGTGAGGCTGGGCAGATGCGAGAGCAGGCGTACGGTGCCGGCCACCGGCTCCGTCGCGCCCCCACCGCGCCGGTGCGCGAGGGTCACGCCGACCGGCTTTGTCTGTCCCGGCGCGAGCGCGAGCGCGGGCACCGTCAGCGCCACCGGCCCGCGCGTCACCTGGTAGACGGCGCAGAACTGGAGCTTGTCGCGGACCACGCATGGGTCGGGAGCGGCCGCCTCGCCGGACAGCGGCAAGTGCGTCTGGCTGTCGTGCGCTAGCGCCCGGAGCTCCACGATCGGGTTGTCGGCGGTCTGCGGGAGCGTCAACGTCAGGTCACGGGTCTCGGGGGCGGCATAGTTGTAGGCGGCGATGATGTCGGTCTCGCCGGCCTTCAGGGGCGTGGCGATGATGTCGCGGGCTGCGATGTCCAGCTCGGGCCGGCACCCGGCCCACCCGCGCAACATGCCGTCGAGGTAGCCGGCATCCGTCACCCCGCCCAGCAGGCCGTTGACGAACAGGATGTTGCCGGCAGCGCCCACGACCATGTCCCGTGCGAAGCCGTCGCTCGTGTAGCGGCTCAGCACGGTCCCCGCGTCGGCGACGGCCATGTGCCGGGCGTCGGCGGTAGCGAGCGTCTGACCGGCCGGGAAGCCGGCGGCGCCTGGCTCGAACCGTACGCCCTCCTCCGGCAGCCGGTAGTTCTGCTCCCTCGAGAACGGGAGGTTGGCCGTGGCAAGCTGCAGCCAATCCAGCGCCAGGTTGCAGGCACGGCCCTCCCCGGGGTAGCGCCCCGGATCGCGCTCCAGCGGGATGTTCGCGGCCGCGTACTGCAGCGTCAGCTCGCACAGCGCCCGGCCGCCCACGACCCTGGCGGGGAGGGGCACCTCGTAGGTGTTGTCGCCGGGCTTGATCTCGAACTCGCCCGCGCGGGTCCCCTCGACCAGTACGGTGGCGCGATTGCCCCAGATGGCGGAGCCCATGAGCCGCAGCACGTGATCGCGCCCCGGCGAGAACGGGAGCCGGAAGCTGGTGGTGAGGCCGCTCCCCGGCGTCCAGCGCACGGTGTGCTTCTCGCGGGCGGCCCCGAACTTGTCGGCAGGGAGCTGCCCCCAGTCCTCGCGTCCACTAACCCCGTCCACGACAAACCACTCGTCCTCCTCAGTACCGACGTCGACGAAGAGGCTCATGTCCCCGCCCATCGGCAGTGTGCCGGGGCGGGGCGGGGCGAGCGCGAGACCCAACTCCTTCCCCGCGGTGGGGAAGTCATCGAGGATCAGCCTGCGCGTCGGCCGCTCCGCAGCCCATGCCAACAGCAGCGGCAGGATCGCCTCCTGGGCGCGGTTGGTGCCGAAGCCCTCGCCCCCCGACGGGGCCACGATCACGTCGAACTGCCCGAGCTCCTGCGCGGTTACGTCATCGTCGGGAACCAGGTCAAAGCGGAGGCAGTTGCGGCGCAGGGCCTGGATGCAGGCGTAGATGTCCTCGGGGTGCCGGCCCCCGACCAGCCAGTGCCAGTCATTGAGCAGCACCGCCACCCTCGCGCCTCGATTCCAGTTGTGGACCGAGTCAAAGCATTGCTGCAGGATGGTGGAGTAGAGGAGGTTCTTCTCGCAGTAGGTCTTGCCGAACTCATAGCAGGGCTCGAGGTTGGAGCCCTCCCACCACTCGTTCCACGACAGGTGGAGCAGGGCTTCCGAGTAGTGCGACAGCGCCTGCACCCAGAACCGGTCGAAGGCGCAGAAGCCGGGCGAGTAGCAGGTCCCCGGGATGCGGATCTCCCAGTCATGATAGAAGTTCTTGAAGGTGTCGAAGAACACGGTGTCGGTGCGCTTGGCCACCTGTGCCTGGATGAAGCGCTCACAATCCGCGTCGTGGGGGACGCCGAAGATCCCGCCGTAGGAGTGGGGACCTGCGAACACACGCGCCTGGTTGGTGTAGCCCCAGCCGCGGAACGGCCGATAGCCGATATCCCACGAGAAGACGCAGCCGGGGAGCTTGAAGCGCTCCCTGGCCACCGCGTTGGTACGGCCGATCTCCTCGGCCCATACCGCGTACTGGTAGCGGATGCTCTCGGCACGCAGGTGACCCCGCGCCCCGAAGTCGAGCTTCACTTCCCGGAAGTCCTTGAAGCCTGTCCCCCACCGGGCGTTGAGGGCCGCGACCGTCCGGTACCGCTCGCGCAGCGCCGACTGGAAGCCCTCATCGGTGGCATCGGTCTTGGGGCTGCCGTTGCGGCCGTAGATCAGGAACACCGGCTTGCCGTCGATCGTCGGCAGTGCTGGTGATTGGCCATAGCGCTGGAGGTAGAACTCGGTATCGCGCTTCGGCTCCAGGTTACGGGAGAAGCGGGCCATGTCGAAGTCGGTGCCATCCTGGTAGAACGACATGCGGATGTTGTAGCCGCGCTTCTGGAGATCCTCGGTGGCGCGCATGACGACATCCTCGCGCGGGTTGCCCCGGTCGTCCTTCCAGCCGTGGCCCCAGTAGTCCATGAAGTGGTGCGTGAGGCCCCACTCCGAGGCCTGGTGGAGACTGGCGAGGTTGTCCGCGTAGCGGGGCGAGTCGTAGTAGCCCCCGAGCGGAGTGTTATAGACGCCGCCCATCCAGCCGCCGAGCTCGGTATCGCGGTCGTACGTGTACCAGTAGAAGAACACGTCGGAGACCCAGGGGCGGTCGAGGGCGAGGGCGGGTGTGGCGGCGAGGGCCACGAGGAGCGCGCAGACCGTGAGATATCCTCTCCGGTCTCCTGTCATGCTGAGCCCCGACCGCACGGCGGCCTTCTGGCGAAGCATCTGCTCTTGCCTCCTTCTGTATGCCCTGTCCGCTGTCGTCTGCCACGCTCCGGGACCATCGTTCCTGGTGCCGCGTTAGGGATGATGCCATGGGTCCGGCCCGTTGCACAGATCGGTCGGTGCAGAGCCCACGGGTGGGGTC
>CAZIWQ010000276.1:0-7767 GCA_964542355.1 uncultured Armatimonadia bacterium | reverse complement strand
CGACCTTGAACCGCGACCACTCGCCCTGCGGGCTGCAGAACGCCAGGCCGTCGCCGGCAATCCACACCCCGCCGGCGGGGTCGGCGGTCATGGCATACGCCTTCCACCCGGGGACCTCGCGCCCGAACACCGTCCACTTCCCCTCCTGGTAGCGCGAGACCCCCAGCAGCGAGCCGATCCACACCTGGTTGCCGAAACAGGCCGCGGAGATCGACTGCGGGTGTGCCAGACCGTTCGCGGTGGTGAACGACTGCCAGCCCTCGCTGCTCGCCGCGCGCGTCTGGACTGAGAACCCCAGGGGCAGGCAGCCGCGAGTGCGCCCGGCGTTCGTCACGCACAGGTCGTAGCTGCCCGGCGCGAGGGTTGTGGGGATACTCACGCGTAGCTCGTCAGCGGTGACCGCCACGATCGCGAGGACGTTTGGTCCAAGCTGCACGACCGGCTGCTCGCCGAAGTGGATCCCCCGGATGACCACCTCCGCCGGCTTGCCCTCCACACAGCGGTCGGGGGTCACCGCGCTGATCTGCGGAGTTCCGTCGGACGGCAGCCACTGGTAGGGGCTCTCCCAGTAGCTGTAGTCGGTGGAGAAGGCCCCGAGCTGCCCCTTCTCCTGGTAGGCGAGACGGAAGGCGGGGAGGTTGGTGCGCCCCGGACCCGAGTCCGTGTGGTTGTGCGTCTGGCCTCGCACCCACTCACCGGCGGCGGGGTAGGGGTTGTCGATGGTGCCCTCCGCACTGACGCGCCACGGCTGGGGGAGCGCCAGCGTGGCCGGCGCGGTGCGGAGCACGGCGCGCCCGCACTGCAGCGCGGCGAGGCGGGCCCCGAGGTCGTCAAGCTTGAGGCTGGACGTGCGCACCGCCCGGTCCCACTTCACGCAGCGGTTCTCGCCGGGCTCGCCCGACACCGTCATGGTGGCTTCGGGCTTGGCGCTCAGGTGCTGCCCGGCACGCAGCCAGATGACCTCACTCTCCTGGTCGAGGGTGAGGGTGATCGTCCGCCCGACGACGGAGAGGTCGGCGATCGCCGGGCCGTTGGAGACATAGCAGGCGCCCTGGCGGAGCGCGGCCTTGAGGGCGAACACATCGCGCTTAGCGACCCGGGCCGCATACCACGACAGGTTGATCTCCGTGCGCGAGTGGGTGTCATCGGCGGCGAAGGCCCAGATGAACGGGCGCTTCGCGGCATGGCAGCCACGCAGGACCTCGTCCCACAGCTTGTCGCGCGAGGTGCCGTCACCACTGTAGTGCACCTCGGTCGCGGTGATGCCGGGGACGCCGAGGATCGCCGGCGCATCCTTCCCGCCCGGGTGGGCCCACACGACGATCCCCCCGGTCCCATCGGCGACATACGAGTGCAGGGGATCGTTGACCCACGCGACATGCCGGGCGAGGGTGTCGGTCGCGGAGAGTGGGTTGGGGCCGGTGACAAACAGGCTGATGAGATGGGGCCCGAAGCCGGGATGGCCGATGATGAGCCGCCCGGACTCCTCCACTCCGCGACAGACGAGACCCGTGTACTCTGTCTGCTGGGCCATCGCGCGTGGGCCTCCAATCACAAGTGACACTGCGAGGAAGAACGAGATGGGTGCGCCGGACGTCAGGGAGCTGTGCCGCGGTGTCATGTCGGGATGCCTCCGGGTGTCGCGGCGGACAGGGCTCGGCTGCGATCAGGGAGAACAGAACGACGCCGGACGGCTCGCCGAGGCGCTCGGTGACGCAACCGGCCAGCGTCTGACCGATGATGAGCCGATTGGCAAGGCGCTGCGGAAGCGACTCTCGTTGCGCCCAGAGACCCGGCCGAAAGGACCACTTCCGGCCGGGTCTCTGGTGATGGAAGGGCTGTGAGTCCCGTCTGCCGGCCTCTGAGCGTACCATCGCGGCCTCAGAACGGCTCTCCGGCCGCGCTCCTATTCCACGGGGTTTATGTCTATGGCAATCAGCACTCTCGGAGGGTCGGCATCGTCCGCTGTGGTGCCGTTCACGACAACATCCCTCCCTATCACGAGCCCGGCCAGATCACTCACCCGCACGAACAGCGATGGCTTCACCCTCACGGCGGTGCACCACTGGGCACCATCTCTGCGCACTCGGAGGGAGCTTCGATCGAGGTCAATGGCGCGGACGTTGCCTATGAGCGTCTCCGAGCGCACCTTGCGCGGACGGCGTCTTGCCTTCCCGTGAACCTGCCAGGTTACCGTCCGCTCAGTCCCCCTTCTTCCAGCCGATATCTCGATACGTTCCGCACCCGGGCCTGCGGCATTGTATATGCCGCCCAGGCTCTTCCACATCTGCTGGCACTGCGCTTGGTCCTCCACCACGTCTGCGATGAGGTCCGGGTCGCCATCGGGGGAGTATCTGTCGCTCGCGCGCAGGACGACGTTGAGTGCCGCCAGAGATTCCTCAGCCGGCCCGCTCGCCGGTTCGGCCGGGTTCTTCCTTGGGAGCTGGAAGCCCACCATGACACTGCCCGGGACAACGATGGTTGGCGATGCCTGTGCGAACCGGGCCAGGGCAGGAGGGAGCATCCGGCCACGCCTGACGCGCTCGGACACGATCCCGTGGTCTTGGGCGACCCCGACGAGTAGCGCCTGATGGAAGCTCGCCACTATGGAGTCCACGCGGACAGGCTTCTCTGAGGCGGGTATCCCGTCCCCAAACGCCTTGATCCAAGCATCTGCTGATGAGCCCAGCAGGTCTACCAGCGAGAGTGGGGTGTCGCTATCACGCCTGGCGTTATACTGCGCGGAGAGCCACCACGGTGACTTGGCGAACCCGCATTGTGCCGCCCAATCCTGCAGGTGTTCCCACCACACCCGATCCGCAGCGGACAGAGCAGAGGATAGACTCCTGTCGGCGGCGACGAGGGCCGCGGTGACTTCCCTGTTGCCCTCCATCGCGTCCCGATCAAGGATGTGATTGAGCACTTGCTCCCCGATGAACGAGTCATAGGGGCGCTGAAGCAACAGCGGAACGAGTCGATACTGTCGCAGGTAGACTGAGAGCCCTTGCGTGTGTCTCATTTGGGCCTGTGGAGCCACCTAATATCAGTCTTGGACCGCAGGCTGTTCTCGAAACTCCCGGTCGGATATGCGGTCATGATGCCATCTTGGAGCGTGGCGACCACAATGTACCCGGTGCCGTCCGGGTCCCACAGGGTCACACGCTCCTTGCCTTCGTCGCGGTAGGCCACCAGATAGGCTCGAAGCGCCATCGCCTGCCTGATGTTCCTGTCGTGAGCTGTTCGGTGCTTCTCTTGCCGTTTGGCCTCGAACTCGTTGTGGATGAACTCGCCGCTGTCCCACTTGCTGCGTGCGCAGGCAAGGAATTCCACCCAGTCTTCGTCTGAGAACGCCGTCTCCACTTGGCAGCCGAACGGGAGATGGCGCGAGCCACCGTGACCCGCGCCTGGCCGGGAGCTCCCATCCGAATCCAAACTGAACTGGTCTGGCACGTGGTTCCCCCGAGGCCGCTGGAGTCGACGAGGTGGTATTCGACGACGGCTTGCGCTATCCTCCTTCCTCCCGCGCCTACGCGGCGGACTCCTGTCCCGCCTACAGAACGTGCCCGTCACCGGTTCTACACTCGGGGGGCGCAAGCAAAGCAAAGTCAGTGCTCGACAGAGCCGGACTTGTGCAATTGCAGCACGCTGTTGCCGTAGCCCACCCCAACGTCAGTAACTCAGGAGACCTCGTTCGACCATGGTGCCCAACGCGGGAATGACGTCCCGCAAAGGAGCATCGCCCCCGGCAACGAACCTCTCGACCATACGCTCGTGAGCGGAGGAGACTGCCATGCTACGTCGTGTCACGCTGGTTCCGGCCTTGCTTGCCCTCGTTACTGGATGCCTGCTCCAGTGCGCCCTGTGCGCTGCCGACGATCCGCTCGCCGTCCGCGCCCCCGGGTTCGAGGCCACCATCGCCCACGGTGCCCTCACCACGCTCCGCTATGCGGGCCATGATCTCATCGTCCCGGCGGACAGCTCAGGCCTGACCGGCATCCTCCGGGTCGGCAAGTCACACTGGGTCACCGATGGCGCCGGCGAGGGGCGCGCGCTCAGCGACTCCAACCCGGCCCAGCGAGTGTACCGCGACCTGTCCGACCTCCCCGGCTCCGAGCTCGCCACTGACTACACCCTCAGCGAGGGGGAATTGGTCATTGCCCAGCGGGCGACCTCGCCGGAGGCCGGGGTGGTCGGCGTGCAGTGGGGCCTCGGGGTCATCCCGCCGGACTACAACCTGGTCGTGCCAGGCTACGGTGGCATCCGCATCCGGCGCGACTCCCCGGGAAGCTCGTGGCAGCTCGACTACCCGATGGCGTGGGAGGCACAGCTTGCCATCGTCGAGGGGCCCGGCTACGGCTTCTGCGTCTGGGCGGAGGATCGCGGCGGGCGCTACAAGTCGCTCAAGATCACGAAGAGCAAGGCGGGGTACCGTCTCGGCTTTCTCACCTACACCAATGCCCCCTTCGCACCGAAACGGGAGTGCGCTTCGGTGCGCTGGCATGTGGCCCCCTACACGGGCGACTGGCGCGTGCCGGCGCGCCGCTATCGCGAATGGGCGGCGCGCGCCTGGGCTCTGACGCCCCGCGCGCGCCAGACGCCGGCATGGGCCCGCGACATCCGCTGCGTGATCATCACGGGGCAAGACCCCCGTGTGCTGGAGGCACTGGCCAGGCGGGTGGACCCCCGCCAGACGCTCCTGTATGTCCCCAGTTGGCGCAAGTTCGAGTATGACCGCATGTACCCCGACTACACGGCCAACGACACCTTCCCGGCGTTTGTCGAGCGGGCCCACGAGTTGGGCTACCGGGTCATGGTGCACTGCAACTACTTCGGCTGTGACCCGAAGAGCCCGGAGTATGCCACCTTCGAGCAGTTCCAGGTCCGCAGCCCGTGGAGCCATGAGCGCGAATGGTGGCTGTGGGAGCGCGCCGACCCGGTCATCAAGTTCGCCTACATCAGCCCGGCGTGCAAAGCCTGGCGCGAGCTGCAGATCGCCCGCTGGAAGGAGCTGGTGGCTCGCTACAGGGTCGATGCCCTCCACCTGGACCAGACCCTGTGCATCTACAACGATGACAACGGTCTCATCGACGGCATGACGATGCTCGAGGGCAATGTGGCGCTCCATCGTGAGCTGCACGAGGCACTGCCGGAGGTGGCGCTGTCGGGCGAAGGGCTCGACGAGGTGACGATGCGCTATGAGGCGTTCGCCCAGCGGCATGCGCACGGCCTCGACTTCGTCGGGCAGACCTGGGATCGTCGCCGACTGCAGATGGCGCACCCGATCGCCTCGTACCTGGTCATGGACTCCACGCAGCCCTACGGCTACCTGGGCCTCACCTCGCCGACGAGCGGCCAGCTCTACGGCGCCTGGCGCGAGAACTACAAGCACTGGGGGGTGCTGCCGACCATCGCGTCACCGACGCCGGCGCAGATCGAGCAGCCTGAGGGGTTCGGGGCGCAGGCGCTCGCCGAGGCCGCGGCCTTCACCTCCCACCGGCTCGATCCCGACATGGAGCAGCCGTGGCCCGAAGAGCTGGCGTTTCCCTATCGTGGGGCCGACGGGACACTCGCGGCGTACCGCACCGAGGGCGCCGGCACCGTGTTCGAGGTCGGTGGGAAGGAGGTCACGCGTATCATCACCGGCGTGTCGGAGACGAGCCTGCCGGGAACGGTGGCGGGATGGAAATGCTACGATGACAGGCGCATCTTCAGCCTCGACCCCACCGCGTGGTACCCCTACCTGGCCACCCCGCGCGATCTTGCTGCCTTCCATGTTTCGCGGCTACCGGAGGGGTTCACCGCGCGCGGAGTGGCCGCCACCGACCGGATGGCGACCGTGGAGGTGCGGGATGCGGGAGCGACGATCTCCCTGACCGAACGCTTTGACACGGCTGTCTGCAGCTCGACGCCGTTCGAGGGCAAGCGCGTGGAGGTGACCGGGCCGCTCAGTGGCGTCCCCGAGGGCGCCCTGTTCCTCCCCCAGGGGACCATGGTGCACGCGCACCCGCCCTGGAAGGCGGAGCGCAAGGACCCCGCGACCGGGAAGATCGAGGCCAACGGGACCGGCACTGCCGAGGCAACCTTCCCGCTGGAGCTGCCCACCGCGGAGGGGGCAATCCGGTTCCGGACCGAGGTGGCGATGGACAAGGGGGCGGTGGGTGAGGGCAAGACCGATGGCGTGCTCTACAGCGTGACCGCGACGGCGCCGGGAGAGCCCGAGCTGCACGCCGAGCTACTCAACGCTGCCGCCGACCTCAAGCCGCTGGAGCTCGATCTGACCAGCCTGCGCGGGAAGGCGATCTCCCTGCGGCTCCAGGTACACCCCGGGCCGAAGCGCGACCCGACGTTCGACTGGGCACGCTGGACCAACCCGCGAGTTGAGCTCCAGCGGCGGCAGCGCGGGGTCATCGGGATCGCCAATGCTCCGTTTCTGAACGCCCTATCGTCCGGGGGTGCAGTGGAGTATGCCGGCACCCCGGCCGACGCGAGCTTTACGCTGCAGTTGCCCGGGACGCTGATCCTGCTGCGGGACCCGCCGCGACCGGTCACACTGCCCCTGGACCTCGCGCAGGCACCCTTCCTCATGACCTTCGTCTCGGAGTCCGGAGGGATCCTGACCAACCCGCAGTACGCGGGCGCCGGGCCTGCCGAGTCGGCTGTCGGCGGCGTCACGCGGGCGGGGTTGAGCACGCACCCGCCAAACCGCGGTACTACGGAGCTCGCCTACCCACTCGTGCTGCCCGCGCAGCCGGCTCGATTGCACGGCTTCGTCGGCCTGCGGGACGGCTCGAAGTCCGAGGGCTGCGGCTTCAGTGTCAAGGTGAATGGTGCATCGGTGGCGTACGTCCACAAGGTGCCGGGGGAGTGGTCGCCCATCGGCGCCGATCTGGCGCCCTGGGCCGGGAAGCCGATCGTGCTGACCCTGGTGACCGACAGCGAGGGCCCCCACAGTTTCGACTGGGGGATGTGGGGCGCGATCGGGCTCGAGTAGCGGGTGAGGGGGCCGCTGACGATCTCTCTCAAGCTCACATCATCGAGCTGGAAGACGGTCTGCGAGGTGCGACATGAAGACCTATGACGTTGGTGTCGTGGCACTGGGTTTCGCCGGGATGGCGCAGGTCGAGGCCTTCTCGCGGCATCCGCGAACGCGAGTGAAGTCCGCGTGCACCCGGAATGCGGAGCGGCTCGCGCAGGTGTGCGCGGCACATAGGATCGAGCAGCCCTGCGCGACCTACGACGAGCTGCTGCAGGCGGGCCTCGACGTCGTGGTCATCTGCACCCCGGACCACCTCCATACCCAGTACGCACTGAAGGCGCTGGCGGCGGGAGTGAACGTGCTGTGCGAGAAGCCGCTGGTGACGGAGCTCGGGGACGCACGCACGCTGGTGCAGGCCGCGCGCGAGAGCGGCCTCGTGTTCATGACCGGACAGTGCGCACGCTTCTTCCCGCGCTCGCAGTTCGCCCACGGCATGGTCGCGCGCGAGGAGCTGGGGCCGATCTTCTTCGCTGAGGCGGACTACATCCACGATGCCGCAGCGTTCTTCCGGGACTGGCGGGTCGACCCCCAGCGGCCGCAGAACATGGTTCTCGGCGGCGGGTGTCACCCGATCGACCTGCTGCGCTGGTTAGTGGGCGATATCGTGGAGGTACACGCGGTCGCCAACAAGCAGGTGTTACCGCCGGACAACCCGATCGAGCATGACTGCATCCTCTTGAGCCTGAAGTTCGCGAGCGGGGCCATTGGGAAGACGCTGGTCACCATCGGCT
>CAZIWQ010000275.1:2297-7768 GCA_964542355.1 uncultured Armatimonadia bacterium | reverse complement strand
CGCTCCGACCACGACAACGACAACGGCGGACCGCATCACGGCAGCGCCACCGACCACACCGTTCCCTCCTGCGTGCCCACCACCGCCCCGTCCGTCCCGTCCGCGTCCGTCACCCCGCCGGCGATCGCGTGCCATCCCACACCCTTGCCCGCCACGTCCAGCAGGTAGAGCCCCTGCGTGGTGACGACCAACAGCCCCACATCAGGCGCCGGTCCCTTGCTCACCGGCGTGACCTTCAGCACCGTGCCGTCGAGGCGGGTCGACCACTGCAGCTTCCCTGCCGGGTCCAGGCAGTAGACATACTCACTCGACGAGCCGGCAATCGCCGACTGCACACCCGTGGCGTCACGCCGCAGACCGCACAGCGCCGTGACCGGATCGCCGAGTGGCACCCGCCACCGCAAGGACAGCTTGCCGCGATCGTTGGTGAGGGCGAACACGTTGTTGAAGTTGGTCCCGCACAGCAGCCCCGGTTTGCCGGGGCCGTCCAACTCGGCCAGCGCCACCGCCGTCAGGGCGGAGGCCCAGCCGTCGTTGCCGTAGCTGCCCACGCGCGTGCCCGCGCGATCCAGCACCGACACCTCGCTGATGCACGTGATCTTCGAGGGGCCGCCGATGACCTCCGGCAGCCCGTCGCCGGTGAGGTCGCCGGTGATCAGCGACGCCATCACCCCATACTTGCTGAACCGCCACAGGAGCTTGCCGTCATGGTCGAGGGCGTGCAAGTTCATGTTGGCGGCAGCGAAGATGACCTCATCACAGTGGTCACCGTCGATGTCGGCGGCCACGACTTTCTCCACCTCGCCGGCCTTCCAGTAGCGCCGCCAGTAGGGGTCATCGGTGGCGGCGCCTTCGAAGCTCCAGCGCTCGGCCCCGTCGCGCCCGAGGCAGTAGCACTTGCGGTCATCGGCGCCGGCAATGATCTCCCGCTTGCCGTCGCCATCGACGTCGGCGGTGCAGACGGAGTTGATCTTGCCCCGAGCGGTGAACTGCCAGAGCGGCTTGCCGGCGTCATCGAGGAGTCGCACGGTGCCGTCGGCACAGCCGGCGACGGTGCGGCGGCTCCCGCTCCGGTCCAGGTCGGCCGTGACCACAGCGAGGACGGCTGACCCTAGCTTCGCCTCCCAGCGCACAGTCATGCCGCGCGTCGCCTCAAACCGGGGAGCGCGCGGGGCAAGCCGACCCACCGCGCGGAGGCCCTCCGTCGCCTGCTTCACCAGCGCTGTCAGGCTGCCCACCGCGAGTCCGGTCAGCACGCTGCGTCCGGGCTTCAGCTCAAACGTCTGCGCCCCCACTGTGAGCTTCACGGGCGCGGCACCGACCTGCGCGGCAGGCGTGGCCCCATTCTGGCAGACCACCCGGGCAGCCGCGGGGGCCGGCGGAGTGGCTGCAGCATCGACACCGATCTCGAGGCTGACCGGGGTATCGGCACGGAGGCTGATCGCCGCGCAGGTGAGGCGGGTGGCATCCCGCACCACGAGACACTGCGGGCCCAGCGCGAGTGCCGCGGCGTCGGTGTCGATGCCTGGCAGGCGCCTGCCGGGCTGGAGCGCGAACAGGGTGACCTCACCCGGGTCGGCGCCGGTGACTGTCCAGGCCCGGTCGAACGCTGCGAGCCGTTGGGGGGGAGCCGACGGCGCGCCGGGGCCGGGGACCAGCAGGTTTGCCAGGCAGCGGGTTGCGCCGACCGCTAGCCGCTCTGCCAGCGACTCCTGGAGGATGTTGACGACCGGCTCGGCGTAGGCGTAGTCGGCCCACCACTTCCCGAAGTTGTCGGCGTCACGGACGAGGCTGAGCTGCTGGGCGCCGGCCGACTGCAGGGACAGGGCGTCGACGCGGCTCTCCTCGGGTCGTGCCAGCTCACAGTCCTCCGCCTCGATGCTGAGACGCTCGTCCCCATCCGGCCGGGTTAGGTCGAGGCGGTCGATCAGGCAGCCGGGGGCCTCGCGCAGCGTCAGGGCAATCTCGTGCTCGCCCGAGCGCTCGATCTGCAGCCGCGTCTGCGCGGGCGTGAGCTTGTCGCGCGACAGGGACAGCTCGGCCACGCGCTTCCCGTCGAGGTGGACATACAGGGAGTCGTCACCGGTAGTGAAGCCGCGCGCGGTGACGGCGAGGTCCCAGGCTCCCGCGGCGAGCTTGACGCGCCAGGTCAGTCGCGCGTGCTGGGCTCCGCAGCGCACGACCTTGCCCGCGGAGGCGTCGGCGGCCGCGATCGCCGCGACGGCCCCGGCGGCGGCCTTGGGCTGCTGGGTCACGCGCAGATCGGGGCCCGCGAGGGTCGGTTGCCCCAGGCTGCGCCAGTAGCAGCGCACCTCGTAGTCACCCTCCTCCCGCGCCTCGACCTCGTCCACCACGAGATAGTAGCGCCCCTTGGACCACAGCACATGCCGCCGCCAGTCCAGCCCGTTGTAGGCGGGGACGGAGGTCTGGGTGATCCCGAAGCTCCCCAGGTCGGCGGCCGCGTCCAGGCGAGCCAGCGGCGGCGCTTTCCCCCCCAGCCCGTCCCGCGTGACCGTGAGCGCGTTGTGATCGCGCATGTTGGGGCCCTCGGCATACGACATGTCCACCAGCCAGGTGCGGCCCCGGGCCGTCATGTCGGCGATGCAGTTGGTGTCGAAGTGCCCGTGACTGCCCATCCCGACGCCGTCGATGAGCAGGTACTCATCCTGCGGGTCGAAGCTGCGGCGCATGGAGAGCTTGTCGAAACACTGTGCCAGGGGCAGGTTCGGCTTCGGTTCATTCGTCGTCTCGTGCAGCCGGTAGAAGCCCGCGTCCAGCGGGGCCACCGCGATCCCGAGCAGGTCGGTCGGCTCCACCGGTGTGAGACCGCGCACGAGGTCCTCCACCCCGGACTTGCCGGGGCCGTAGTGCTTGTCGATCATCCACTGATAGCGGCCGTCGCGGTAGCGCCATGCCGCCTGCCGCAGCGTCTCCAGCGGGAACGCCCAGGCCGTCCAGCAGTCACCGCTGAGTGCGCTCCACCCCAGGTTGTCGACCTCGATCATCGCCCGGTCGGCGGCGACGCGGTAGGGCGGGGGACCGGGCTCACCCTCAGCCCCGTCGAAGATCGTCATGTCATCCGTGGCGAAGGCCCAGTAGGCCGTCTGGTACAGGGTGGTCCATTCATACTCATTGCAGTCGCACATCGGCTTGTGGTAGCGCGACTGGGTGACGAACAGCTTGCGCGCCCACTCGATGTACTCGTCGCCCTCCTCGTGCAGCCCCCACGTCTTGAGGTAGCGGCCGCCGAAGTAGGCGTCCAGGCCGGGGAGTGTCTGGTGGTTGTGGCGCACGCCGCCCTGCTTGACGCCCTGCTGGAAGAAGCTGTAGCGGGTGCCCTCGCCGGAGCGCAGGACCTCCAGCAGGCGGTTAGCGATCGCCAGGCGGTCCTCGTCAGTGAACAGCGGGCTCTCCTCGATGCGGTCCCACGCCACGATGGCATCCCACAGGTTCATGTGGGTGCCCGAGCCCGGACCTTTGAGCGAGGCATGGCGGGCCATGAAGAGCATGAACAGCTCGACATAGCCGGGTGCGCCGGTGCGGGCGTAGTTGTTGGCCATGGCGGCGGCACCGGAGATGAGGCCGCGCCCGTTGTCGAAGCGGACCATGTCGCGCGTGCTCTCGTCGGCCCGGCGCTTCTCGCCCTCGGATATCACGGGGATTGCGCGCGTGGGCTCAAACGCGATCAGGTACCCGTCCAGCCCGACATTGCGGCCCTCGTGCTTGAGCCGGGCGAGCAGGACGTCCACCGCAACGCCGATGGTCGCCGGTCCTGCTGCACCCACGAGCACGATGTTGCGGCCGGTGTTGTAGGGGTTGTGGAGCGAGCGCACCGCGACCCGGTCGTCGCCCGGCCGCCAGGTGTCAAGCGCGAACTGCTGTCGGTAGAGGCGCTCGATGAACCCGTTGTCCGGCACATTGCCGACGGCAACGATGTGGAACTCCTTGAGGTCGTCGGTCGTAACTGCGGCCGGGTCGCGGGTCGCGAGCGGGGCCCCGGCCCACTCCCGGAACGCCGCCTGAAGCTTGTTCACCGCGGGGGCGTAGGCAGCGTCGGCGGGGGCGACCAGGAGGGCCCGGGGGGTGCCCGCCTCGATCAGGCGGGTCTCAAGGAACAGGGGCTTCACCTTCTCCAGCCGCGGCTGCTCGGCATGGACGAGCGTGGCGAGCGAGACGATGAGGGTGAGGCAGGTCAGATCGGAGAGCATCGCGGGCCTCCTGGAACGGCACGGAGTACAGATAGCTGATAGCGAATGAGCGAATAGCGGACGGCGGCCTCCCCCCGACCCCCTTCCCACGGGAGGGGGGGGGAACGGCAAGGGTACACCCCTGACGGCTGTCTCATTCCCTCCTCCCCGTGGGGAGGGGGGCAAGGGGGGTAGGCGGTGTCCCCGGCCTACGGCACCACACTCACCTTCGCCTCGGCTGTGGCGCCGCCGGCGATGTCGGTCGCGCGGAGGTTCCACTCGCCCACCGCCTCGTTGAGGGCGAAGCGGTACTTGTATGTAGCCTTCCCGTCCACGACCCGCGCGTTGCATGCGGCCCACGGCTGGTCCTGCCCCGCGGGATCGCTGAGGGTGAACCGCACCACCGTCGGCACCGCGGTCGGGAAGGTCACTTCGCAGGCGAGCTCCTGTCCCCTCCGCATCGGCGGCGGGGAGCCGAGCTGCGGCGTGCCGATCGGCTCGTCCGTGAGCAGGAACACCGCCGGGCTGCGCGGTTGGTCGATCGTCGGCGTCGCCGTGTGGCCCACCAGGCGATGGGCGCGGGCATCGTAGACGTAGGCCGCCTGCGGGAGGTTGAGGCGGGTCTCGCCGCTGCCATAGACCACCAGCAGCCGCGCCGTGCCGAGATGCTTGGGCACGTAGAACGCCACATTGCCCTGGACGAGCTGCTCCCCCGTCCGGATCCCGGCACGGGCCATCGCCTCGCGCAATTGGGTGAGGAGCGCCTCGGCGGGCTGGGGCGGCCGCTCACCCAGCTCGATGAGATTGCGCCTGTCCGTGGCAAGCTGCGACCAGGGGGGCTGCGGACGCTTGCGCCCCAACTCGTCAAGCAGTCCCAGTGAAGCGTTGCTCGCGACGGGATGCGTGGCGGCGAAGGTGCGGATCGCCGCCATCGCCGGGTCGGCGAGGGCACACGCCCGGGGGGCGAACAACATGCGGTACTGTGCCAGCCCACCGGCTGCCACCTGATCCTCGTTGACGAAGCGGTACGGCACGCGCAGGCGCTTGAGCAGGTTGACGCAGCCCTCCTCGAACTCGTTGAAGCCGAGGTCCCAGCCCGCGGCGCCCTGCTCCTTGTGGGCGGCGAACTGCAGGGCCGTGTAGGCGAAGCGGCTGCGGTAGGAGTGCAGGATCGCGACCGGCTCGGGGTCCACCGTCGCCTCCCGCAGGAGCTTGCCAATCCCTGCCGTGAGCTCGTGGTTGACCTCGGCGATCCAGTTGGCGCGGTCCCCCAGGCCCAACGTG
>CAZIWQ010000275.1:0-2287 GCA_964542355.1 uncultured Armatimonadia bacterium | reverse complement strand
CATAGCCGAGCTCGCGCCCGACGCCATACCAGCACATCAGTGTTCCGCCATAGGTGGGCAGCAGCCAGGCCTCGCGCTCGATCACCTCGCGCCCCAGGCTGTAGCCACTCCAGACACCGATGAGGCGGGGGTCGCGGAACCATGAGCGCGCCTGGTCGTGCGAGCGCGGGTAGACCTGCCCGTAGTCGAGGACCGGGAACAGCTTTGAGAAGGCGGTGCAGGTGGTGTAGCTCTCATCCCACGGGTTGACGCCACCGGCCGGGGTCTCGGGGGCCTCCTGCTTGACCCACGCCTGCATCTTGACGACGGCGTCAACCAGGGCCTGCATCATGAAGACCCGGAACTCAAGCCAGGGGGCGATGTTGTCAGGCCGCGTTCGGGCCTGCTCGACGCGCCACGGCATCACGGCGTCCCAGCTCGCGAACTCGGTCTCCCAGGCGGCGTTGAGCCGGTCCAGCGTCTGATAGCGGGCCTGCAGGTCGCTGCGGAACGCGGCGAGGGTGGCGGGGGAGAAGCACACCTCTTGCATCGCGATCTGCATCTCATCCCCGAGCCCGAGCACGAGGGGGGAGGTACGGAGCGCTCGCTGCACCGCGGCCCGCAGCCGCGGCTCCTCCTGCTTCCACAGCGCGGGGTCGTGCAGGCACGGCACCCGCTCGCCGGCCGCATTGCCCGCGCCGCTGCCCACCGGGGTGAGGCCGAACGGCAGCGCCGCCGCAAACCCGTAAGGCCCTGAGTTCCACATCATGCCACTTGTCCCCACCGCGCCGATGCCCATCTGGTTGTAGATGCGTAGGTAGGCCTCCCGGCAGTACGAGGGCACCTCCAGGTTGTCCCAGTGGCTGGCATAGGTGACCACATCGTCGAGCCGCGAGGGCTGTGGGCGCGTGAACACGCGCTGCACCCGTTGGGTCGGACGGTCGCGGTCACCGACCCACAGGCGGAGCTCCGGCAAGCGGTCGGGGGAGGGGAGGAGCGGCACCGTCAGCGCACTCGTTCCCTCGCCGGCGGCCACCTCCAGCACCACGTCACGCTCACCCAGCCGGCGCTCGTGAGCCCCGACCACCTCGGCGTGCACGGGGAGACGCACCGCGGCTATCGTGCCTTGCGTCTTGATGCTCACCACCGCCCGGCCACCCTCGGCCGGCTCGTCGCTGACGCTCACTTCGACGATGCGGGCGGGCTGCCGGAGGCGGTAGTGGGCGGCGGCGCAGTCGGTGACCTCGCCGCGCGCATTGAGCAGGTTGAGGGTCACGCGGTAGAGCCCGTCCTCAGTGGCCGCGGGCAGCCGCACCGTGGCGTGGTTATCTGCCACCGGTACGGGGGCCCACGCCACCGGCTCGCCCGAGCAGGGGGGCCACAGCGTGCCCGCCAGGTGCGCCTCGGTAGCGTCCTGCGTCTGCACCTCGAGCGTCACCGGCTCGCCCGGCTTCACCACGGCGGGATGGCTGAGCGCCGTGACGGTCGGTCGCGCGCTGCGCCCCGCGCTGAGCAGCAGCTTCACCCAGTAGGCGAACTGGTGCTCCCAGTAGGGATAGCGCAGCTCCTGCACGTCGTCCGGGATGACATCCATGGTGCCCCACAGGGAGTAGTCGAGTGTGACCAGGCGCCCCTGGCCCACACTGCGGGTGGTGGCTGTCGCCAGGCGGCGGAGGTCCAGCGGGGACTCCAGGGCGGGGAAGGCGAGCTTTGCCATCCCGGTCTGGAGGGCACTCAGTGCCGTGCGGGCCTCGCCCGTGCGTAGCGAGCGCACCACGATCAGCCCCATGCCCCGCTCGACGCGGCGCAGCAGCTCACCCATCGCATGCTCGGGGATCTGGTCGAGGCGCGTGCGCACGAGCACCACGACGTCATAGGCCCGCTCACTCGCCAGCAGGTCGTAGAGCAGGTCGCCCTGATCGAGGTTCAGGTCGTTGCCGAAGATGCTGTTGCCGAAGTAGCCGATGGGGGAGGAGACCACGTCCGCGGTCATGTCGACGCGGCGTTGGAGCTCGACGATCTCACGCTCGTTGATCCCGGCACACACCCACAGGGTCTTCAGGGGGCCGCCCGCGAGCGGAGTGGCCCAGCGGACCGGCCGGGGGGTGTAGTACAGGCCCGGGTTGAGGGGCGAGAGACCCTCGGGTGGCACCAGCCGTTCGAGCGCCGTCATGCGTGGCAGCGGGGCCGCCTCGTTCGGTTGGTAAGCGGGGTCGGTCGTCAGGACCAGCACGTCGAGCATGTGCCCACACTCGCCCGTGGTCTCGACGCTGAGCCGATGCTTGCCCTTGTCCAGTGTCGCAGTGCC
>CAZIWQ010000274.1:4287-7775 GCA_964542355.1 uncultured Armatimonadia bacterium | reverse complement strand
TGTTGCCGTTCGCCGTCGGCAGGTACCACTGAGGTGACCCCACCATGACCGTGCGAAGCCACGCGAGCCACGCCGAGCCAACCACAGGCAGCACGACAGCCCACCGGGGCAGTCTCCTGCTCCTCGTCGCCGCCACCGGCCTGCTCGGGCTCGTGCCGCTGCAGGCGGATGAGCCGCTCATCAAGGGCTGGACATACACCTGTGCCGCCCAGCCGCTCGGCGACCAGTGGGCCGACCCGCAATTCACCAAGCTCAACGACGGCAACAAGGACGCCGGGAAGAGCGCGATCCTGGGGGGCGGCACGATCACCGTGGACATCACGCTGCCGGCCCCGACACGCCTGCGCCGGCTGGTGGCGAGCGTCTTCCGCCACAATGACAACTACAAGCTCAGCAAGCTGGTCGTCGCGGCGCTCCAGGCCGGCCAGTATGTCCCGGTGGGCGAGAACACCAACGGCTTCTGGGGTCCGACGAAGGAGCGCGCCTTCGCCCTCGCCGTTCCGCTTGACGTGACGACCGACCGGCTGCGCGTCAGCTTCGTCACGGCCTCGATTGTGAGCATCCAGGAGATTGAGCTGTTCGGGGAGCCGGCGCCGCCCGCCGCCACCGGCGGTTATCGCCTGCCGGTCGACGACTCCCCCGGTGCCCATGTGCGCGAGGTCGACGCCGACGGCGACGGCAAACCCGAAGTCGTGCTGGAGAACCCCCTCGTGCGCCTGATCCTCCAGCCCGACGGCGGGGTGTGTCGCAGCATGCTGCTCAAGCCGTCCGCGAGCGAGCTTGTCGGCGGCACCGGGCGCTACGGGATGCTGCGCGACCAGCTCTGGTCGCCCCAGTATTCGTTCGGCGAGCGGTTCTACTTCGTGACCACCGGCACGGGACCGGAGGGGGCATGGGTGGAGCTCAAGGCGCAGGGCGTCGGGGGGATGCTGTCCTTCACTGAGGTCAGCAAGCGCATCGTGCTCGGGCCCACCAGCCCGGTGGTGCGGGTGCACTACTCCCTGAAGAATGACCCGAACTCGCAGACCGACTACTCCTACGGGCTGTGGGTCCACAACTTCCTCGGCGTGCAAGGGTACAATGCCACCTACTTCTTCCCCACCACGGCGGGCGTCGTCGAGCAGCGCTTCGAAGGCGGCAAGCCGCTGGAGGTATGGCACTATGACCCCGCCCGCGGCTGGAGCGCGTACGTGGCGGACTCGGGCGTGGGGCTCGCGGCGGTCGGTGACTATCGGCTGCTGAACTGCTTCTACATGTGGGCGGGGACCGGTACGCCCATTCCCACATTCGAGTGGCGCTACAACCGCCTGCTGCTGGCCGCCGGCAAATCGCTGGAGACGGATGTGACGCTGATCCCGCTCCAGGGGCTGCCGCGCGTCGACGGTGTCGTGGGCGAGGTTGCCGGGTCGATCGTCAAAGAGACGGCCCCGGCCGGCGGGGTCCGCATTCACCTCTATCGCCCGCCAGGCAGCCTGCCGGTCCGGGTCACCGTCCAGGCGCGGCCCTTGCCCGCCGGCCCGTGGGCCGACCTCGCAACTCGCGACATGCCGGCCACCGATCTGGAGCTCGGCGTCGACACCTCCGCACTGCGGGCCCCCGCCTGCGTCGTGCGCTGCAGCCTGCAACGCGACGAGCAGGAGCTGGGCTGGTTCGAGCGTCCCCTGTCGTGGCAGGATACCAAGCTGGCCTACGAGCTCAAGCCCCTGGAGCAACGCATCGGTGAGTCGGGGCCGGCAGACGTCAAGCAGCAGGCCGGACACGAGCTCGCGACCACGGTCGCGACCCCCCACGTGAAATGGGCCAAGCCCTACTGCAAGGGTCCCCTCAAGGCCCTGGTGTTGTGCGATGACCGCTACAGCCGCGAGGTCATCGAGCTGTGGCAGCGGCTCGACATCGAGTTCCAGTACGTCAAGTTCTTCACGACCCTGGACAAGGAGTGGCTCTACCACGGGGACCGCTCGATCGTCACGCTGGATGCCGCCCAGAAGCGCCTGACGGAGAAGCTCAAGCAGGACTATGACGTGATCATTCTGTCGGGCCTGAAGTGGGACCACCACTTCACTCCTGAGCTGCGCCGGACGATCGCCGACAAGGTGGAGGCCGGCACGGGGCTTGTGTACATCGAGCCGGACGGGCTCACCCCGGACGATGAGCTGGGGGGCGCATGCGGCATCCCGGATGGCGAGCACCGCTCTCTGAGCTGGTATGGGCGCTGGGCGCCGTCGGGGGAGCACTACCTGACGAGCGGCCTGCCGTGGGACACCTTCCCGCGGACCCGGCGTATGCCGCTGGTGAAGCCGCCGGCGGGCGAGGTGTTGGCCACGATCGCCGCTCGCGAGCAGCAGCCGCTGCTGGTGGCCGGCAGGCTGGGCAAGGGCCGGGTACTCACCCTCACCTACGACACGCTCACTCACGCGCCCTCCTATCGCGGCTATGCCGCGCTGACCCCGGCGGTCAGCTACCGCGGCAAGTGGTGCCTGCCGGATGAGATGGCGAAGGTCACCTGGAGCTTCTGGGAACAGTGGTGGGCCCTGCTGGCCCGCTGTGCGGTGTGGGCCGCGGGCAAGGATTCCGGGATGCGCTTCGAGGCTCTCGCGCCGACCGCCGACACGCGGTCGTTGCAGGGGCGGATCGTCGGCCCCGTCCCCGCCGACGCCCGGCTCGAGGTCACCTTCCGCGACCGCTTCTCGGCGCCCGTGGGCGAGGCCCGCGCCGCCCTCACCCGGGAGGGCGAGGGCACCGCCCTGCAGGTCGCTGTGCCGGACACCGTGCGGGCGGGCAAGTGCTTCGCCGACCTGATCCTGCGCGATGCCGCCGGTGCTGCCATCGCCTGGGGCGTGGCGGCGTTCGATGTCGGTGGCCTGCCGGCGCTCAAACAGGTCACCGTCGAGAAGCGCACGGTGACCGCCACCGAGGCGCTATGGACGGCCGACCAACCGTGGAAGCAGGTGTTCCGCTCGCGCGAGCCGCTGCGCCTCACGTGTGAGGTGGCACCGGTGCTGCCTCTCACCGAGGCCCTGAGCGTGACGGCGCGCCTGAGTGACTGCCACGACCGCCTGCTGTTCGAAGAGACCCGGCCCGTGGTCGCCGACACGCCGACCGTGACCTTCGCGGCCAGCCCTCCGGTCCTCTACAACATCGGGCAGCGCTGGGACGTGACGCTCTAGCGCGGCGACCGGGTAACGGACACCGGCCACGCCAGGCTCATTGTCCTCCCCCCGCGCGACTTCGGGCGCTTCACCTTCACCAGTTGGGGCGGGCAGTACCTGTGGCGGTGCCAGTACCTGTTCGATACGACCCGCCGGCAAGTGGAGGACCTGGGGCTGGACATCGCAATGAACGGCCTGGTGGAGATCGAGTCCGGGACGGTCTGGGGGGACCTGTGGCAGAACATCGGCCACAGCTACCTCGGACTGCTCGACCATACGGGCCCCGGCGTGCCGAGCTTCATGGACCCGAAGTTCGGCGAGAAGGCCACCGGGTATGCC
>CAZIWQ010000274.1:0-4277 GCA_964542355.1 uncultured Armatimonadia bacterium | reverse complement strand
CCAAAGACAAGCGCTATCTGGTGCGCGAGCCGTGTCTGAGCGACCCCGCGTACCTGGCCAAGCTCACCGCGGCGATCCGCAACACGGCGATGCCGCGGATTGCGGAGTTTGGTGCCGCCTACGACTACTGCATGGGCGATGAGATGAGCCTCACGAGTTACACGGCGTACCTCGACTTCTGCTTCTGCCCCCACTCGCTGGCGGCGTTCCGGGAATCGCTCAAGCGCCGCTACACGACCCTCGACGACCTCAACACGACCTGGGAGACACGCTTCGCCACGTGGGATGAGGTCATGCCGCTGACGCTGGACGAGGTCAAGGGTCGGGCCAACGCGGCCCCGTGGGCGGAGTTCCGGGACTTCATGAACGACACGATTGCCGGCTTCTACGCCCTCGTGCAGCGCACGATCCGCGAGCAGGACCCACAGGCCCGCTGTGGCCTCTCGGGCACTCAGGAGCCCAAACCGGGCAATGGCATGGACTGGTGGAAGAACTCGATCGGGTTTGGCTACTACCACTCCTACAACACGGGCTGGTCGGACGAGATGCGACGCTCGTTCCAGCCGGCGACGGGGGTCCTCCAGTCACCCTATCGCTGTGGCTACTGGCAGGCGGGACAGGCGCTGCAGTACCAGAACTTCTGGTGCCTGCTCCACGATACCAAGGGCATCAGTGCGTGGACGACCCCACTGTTCTTCTACGGTGACTTCACCTTCAGCGAGGCAGGCCGCGATACGCAGGCCAACATGCACGAGCTGAAAGCCGGGCTGTGGGATCTCTTCCGCTCGGCGAAGCGCCGCCACGACGGGATCGCGCTCCACTACTCACATCCCAGCATCAACGGCGCCCTGCTCCTGAACAAGGACGCGGAGATCGTGCAGGCCCGCGATGCCTGGGTGAAGCTGTTGGAGGACCTCGGGCTGCAGTACAACTTCGTCAGCTACAAGCAGGTGGAGACGGGTGTGCTGTCGCAGACGGCGGCGGGCAGCGACCCGTACCGGGTGCTGATCCTCCCCGAGTCGGTGGCGCTCTCGCCGGCGGAGGTCGATCGCATCCGGGAGTTCGTCCGGGACGGGGGCACCGTGATCGCCGACCAGTGCACCGGCTTGCTCGATGACAAGTGCCGGCGGCAGCCCACCGGCCTGCTGGATGACGTGTTCGGCATCGTGCGGACGGGGCAGGACAAGCCCCTGCCACTCGGCGTCACAGTCCAGGGCGTGGGCGAGCCGATCAAGCTCCCCGCGGGCGAAGCGACGATCCGGGCGCAGGGCGCAACGGCACTCGGCACGATCGCCGGAGCCGAGGTGCCGGCATTCCTCACGAACACCTACGGCAAGGGCCAGGCCGTCTACCTGAACCTGAACCTGGCCGACTTCGAGAGTGAGCGCCGGTTTGGCACGGCGACGGAGAAGGCGCTGCGCGCCGCGGTGGGCGGGGCGTTGGCGCGCGGCGGAGTGGCCCCGCCCTACCCGGTCAGGCTGCAGTCCGGCAGGGCGGCCCATGTCGAGGTCGTGCGCTATGACGCGGCCCCGCTGGAGTACCTCGGGCTGCTCAGGGTGTCCTCTGACGACGGTGCGGAAGTGGCGCGGGTCGACCTGGGACGCCCGCAACACGTGTACGACGTGCGCGCCGGCAAGTACCTGGGCGAGGTGCCGACGCTGACGGCGCCGCTGCTGCCGGGCGACTGCCGCCTCTACTGCCTGGCCCCCGCGCCCCTCGCCGCGGTGTCGCTCACCGCGCCGAGTACCGTTACCCCCGGGGGGCAGCTCAGCTACTCGCTGAGGCTGGTGCAGGCCGCAGCCGGCGAGCGCCAACTCGTGCGTCTCAGTGTCGTGCGCCCGGACGGCACGGAGGCGAAGGACTATGCGCGCAATCACCTGGTCGGCGCGACGGCGGTCGCCGGCGTGCTCCAGCTTGCACTCAACGACCCGCCGGGTGAGTGGAAGCTCCGTGCGCGGCCGCTGTGCAGCGGAGCCACCGTCGAAGCCGTCTGCCGCGTCGCACCGTGACCTTCGCCACGGCCGTCGGCCTTGAGGCTTTCGGCAAGAGCCGGTACAATCATGCGCGTCGCCCCTCACGACGTGGGCGGCCTGCAACCTATCCCCCGCCCCGCCCAGGAGTCTGAAGTCATGCCTGCAGCCACTGAACTCGACGAATTGGCCGTGAACACGATCCGCATGCTTGCCGCCGATGCCGTGCAGCAGGCGAAGTCGGGGCACCCTGGCATGCCGATGGGCATGGCCGATATTGCCTACGTCCTGTGGACCAGGTTCCTGGTCTACAACCCGCGTGACCCGCGCTGGCCCAATCGCGACCGGTTCATCCTCTCGGCCGGGCATGGCTCCATGCTCCTGTATGCCATGCTGCACCTGTCCGGATATGATGTCTCGCTCGACGACCTGCGCCGCTTCCGCCAGCTCGACAGCATCACCCCCGGCCACCCCGAGTACGGCGTCACGCCGGGTGTCGAGTGCACGACCGGCCCGCTCGGCCAGGGGTTCGCCAACGGCGTCGGGATGGCCCTGGCCGGCCGGATCATGGCGACGAAGTTCAACACGTTGGACTGTCCCCTGATCGACCACTTCGTCTACGGCATCTGCAGCGACGGCGACCTGATGGAGGGGATCTCGTCGGAGGCCGCCTCACTCGCCGGGCACCTCGGCCTGGGGAACCTGATCTACCTGTATGATGACAACCGCATCACCATCGAGGGCAAGACGGAGCTGGCGTTCTCCGAGGACGTGGCCCGGCGGTTCTCGGCCTATGACTGGTACACGCTCCGGATCGACGGTCATGACCACGAGGAGATTGCGGCGGCGATCGAGAGCGCGCGCGATGATGCCGAACACCCCACACTGATCCTGGCGCGGACCCATATCGGCAAGGGCAGCCCGCACAAGCAGGACACGTCGGGGGTGCACGGCGAGCCGTTGGGCGAGGACGAGCTGGCGGCGACGAAGCAGAACCTCGGCTGGCCGGCCGAGCCGCGCTTCCTCGTCCCCGACGAGGTGCGCGCGCGGTTCGCAGAGCGCAGTGCCGAGCTTGCGCCACTGTACGAGGACTGGCAGGGAGCCGTGACGGAGTTCCGCACCACCTACCCGGACATGGCCGCGGAGTGGGACGCGATGTGGGAGCGCCGGGTGCCGGCCGACATCGCGCAGACGCTGCGCGAGGCCGCCGGCCGCGAGAAGGACGCGACCCGCAACTCCGGCGGCAAGGTGCTGCAGGCCGTCGCCGCCCACGTGCCCGCGCTGTACGGCGGCTCCGCCGACCTGGCCCCCTCCACCAAGACCCTACTCAAGGGCAGCGCCGACATCGCGCTGGACAGCTTCGAGGGCCGCAACCTCCACTTCGGCATCCGTGAGCACGCCATGGGCGCAATCTGCAACGGGATGGCGCTCTACGGCAGCTTCATCCCCTACGGTTCGACCTTCCTCGTGTTCTCCGACTACATGCGGCCTGCCATGCGCGTCGCCGCGATCTCTGACATCCAGGTCATCTACGTCTTCACCCATGACAGCCTCTTCGTGGGCGAGGACGGCCCGACGCACGAACCGGTCGAGCACATCGCCTCGCTGCGGGCGATCCCCAACCTCACGCTGCTGCGGCCCGCGGATGGCGCCGAGACGGCCGCGGCGTGGACGGTGGCCCTGCGACGCACGGAGGGCCCGACGGCGCTGTGTCTCACCCGCCAGGCGCTGCCGCCGCTACCGGCCCCCACCGATCCGGACGACCTGCTCCGTGGCGCATACATCCTCCACGACTGCGAGGGCGCGCCCGAGCTCATCATCATCGGGACGGGCTCGGAGGCGCAGCTCGCGCTGGCGGCGGCGCAGGCCCTGCAGGCCGAGGGGGTGCGGGCCCGGGCGGTGAGCATGCCAAGCTGGGAGGTCTTCGCCGAGCAGGAAGCCGCCTACCGCGAGCGCGTGCTGCCCGCCTCCTGCACCGCCCGGGTCGCCGTCGAGGCCGCCTCCGTGTTCGGCTGGGAGCGCTGGGTCGGCACCACCGGACTGATCCTCGGGATGACCGGCTTTGGTGCCTCGGCGCCCTATCCGGAGTTGGCCGAGCGCTTCGGTTTCACGACCGAGAGGGTCCTCGCCGCGATCCACGAGTGGCGGCAGGGATCGGGACGGGCCGCAGGCGCGTAGGTCGACCGTCCCGGTCGACGGCCCTGCGCGTAGGTCGACCGTCCCGACGCCGCTGTCTTATGCGCGGTTCCGCTTGCCTGTCATCCTGAGCCCAGACCGCTGCGCGGTCTTCTGGCGAAGGATCAGCAT
>CAZIWQ010000273.1:0-7796 GCA_964542355.1 uncultured Armatimonadia bacterium | reverse complement strand
CCCCGCCGCAACAGCCACCGACTTCAGCCCCGCCGCACCAGCCACCGACTTCAGCCCCGCCGACACAGCCGTCGACGACACAACCGTCGACGCCGTCGCAGGCGCCGGCGTCAACGCAGCCAGCGACACCGACGCAGCCCGGCACAACGCCGGCTACACCGCCCCAGTAGGTTAGGGGGTCTCGAGTTCCGGGGACACCCTACTTAACTGTACTTGGCTGTTCGCCGCACGTCTTGGGCCGGGCTTTGCTCGGTGCAGGATGCGTCCGGTGGCTGTCTCGAGGTCTGTCACGAAGGCGTCCCCGCCCGCTGGCCGCCCCGTGGGCTCGGCGGAGTGTAGCGCAGAAGGAGGCATCGGGGCAGTAGTTGGGTATGGTGTCCTCGGAACTTGCGGAATCTCGTATAGTGTTCCCGCAGTCTGCCCCTGGATATGCGGAGGCAGGTACCTGTCGTCTGGCCGGTGAATACCGTCGCGTTGCTCGAGCTCACCGCAGGTGACGACCCCAACAGACGGGCACACCGGGCCTGGCTGCATGTGACAGCCGGAAGCACGACAAGGCTGCACAGGCGGCCCGCGCGGTCAAGCCATCACGGCGAGGCCACCATGGGCACGCACAACTGGCACGACGACGCCTTCTTCGGTCTCCACTACGATATCCACGCCGTCGCCCAGGACACGGGGCTCGGCGCGGAACTGGCGCACCAACACCTGCGCGAGCGCCTGGAGCGCGTGCGGCCGGACTGGGTCCAGTGCGACTGCAAGGGGCACCCGGGATATACCACCTGGCCAACCGAGATTGGCTCGCCCTCCCCCGGGATCGTCACGGACGCCCTGCGCATTCACCGCGACGTGACGAGGGACATGGGCATCAGACTCGCCGTACACTACTCCGGTGTCTACGACACCCGTGCCATCGAGCTGCATCCCGAGTGGGGACGGGTGAGGGCCGATGGCTCGCGCGACCCCAACATGACCTGCCGGCTGGCCGGGTACACCGAGCAGCTCATGATCCCACAGATGCTCGAGATCGTGGCGAGGTACGACGTCGATGGCTTCTGGGTGGATGGCGAGAACTGGGCCTCCGCCCCGTGCTGGTGCGCGCTGTGTTCTGCCGAGTTCGCGAGACGAACCGGCGTGACCGGCATCCCCGGGGCCGCGGGCGAGCCGCACTGGTTCGAGTGGCTGTCGTTCCACCGGGACCTCTTCACCGAGTACGTCACCGCCTACTCGAACGCGGTCCACGCGGTGAAGCCCGACTGCCTGATCTGCTCGAACTGGCTGTACGCGTCCCGCCAGCCGGAGCCGACAGCGGCGCCGATCGACCGTCTGAGCGCCGACTTCGCCCCGTCATGGGGCGCCGACTGCTCGGCAGTGGAGGGGCGTGCGTTCGACGCGCGCGGCATCACCTGGGACCTCATGGCGTGGTCCTCCACACGTCCCGCCGGCACGCGGATGCCGTGGGCGACGAAAAGCGCCACCCACCTGTGCCAGGAGCTCGCCGAGGTCGTGGCGCTCGGCGGCGCCGTCATGATCGTGGGGCAGCTCCAGTGCAGCGGCCGGCTCATCAGTTGGCATCAGGATACCTTTGCCGAGGTCGCGGCGTGGTGCCGCGAGCGGCAGGCTCTCTGCCGCCGGACACAGACTGCCTCGGAGGCCGCGGTGCTGCACCTCGCCAGCCACTACTACACCTGCAATCTACCGCTGTTCGCCCCTGGCGGCGCCAACGCGCCGGTCGAGGGCGCGCTGCAGGCGCTGCTCGAGTGCGGCATCTCGACGGACATCGTCCTCGAACACGACGTACCGGCCCGCCTGGAGCAGTACAAGCTGGTCGTCGTGCCAGATCAGACGCATCTCACCGCAGAGCTCAAGGCGACCCTCGGGGCCTATGCCGAGGCCGGCGGCTGTGTGTTGCTGACGGGGGCGCATGTGGCCGCGGAGGCCGGGGCCCTGGCGGGGGTCGCGGCGAGCACGGAGGCGAGCGTCAGGGCGAAGCCCGTTCAGGTCGATCGCGTCACCGACACCGATGGCGACCACATCCACCTGCCGTCCGCCGGCAAGACCGTCCCTGTCCTTGGGCCGTGGCAGCCAGTGCGGGCGCTAGCGGGAACCGACGTCTGGACCCGCGCCATGGATCAGCAGGAGCCGGGCCAAGACGAGACCATGCAGGCGGCGGTCACCGCCCGGCGCCTCGGCAAGGGATGGGTCGTGGCGGCTCACGGCCCGCTCTTCCGCAACTACCTCATGGGCCACTACCCACTCCTGCGACGCTTCATCTCTGAGCTGGTGGCACGGCTCGAGATCGCCTGGACGGTCCGCCGCGAGGCACCGGCGCACCTGGAACTCGTCTCGCGCCGGCGTGACGGGCAACTGCTCGTGAACCTCATCAACCGTGGCGCTGCCGAGTCGCTGTCACCCTCGCGGGTGCTTGTCGAGGAGCTCGCGCCGGTCGAGAACGTGAGGGTGCGGGTTCGCTGCGAGTCTGCACCCGCCGGCGTGACCGCCGTCGGCGCGGACGTCCAGTGGACCCACGCCGACGGGGAGCTGACCATCACTGTGCCGAGGGTAGAGATCCACTGCGTGATCGCGGTGGCGTGGGGGCACACCCACGCCGTCTGAGTCTCGGGGCTGAAGATGCCATCCGCCGCCCGGGGTTGGCGCGCGGAGCGCCGGGGACAGCATACTCGGTTGTCCGCCGCTCGCCTCGGGCCTGGCTTGCCGCGGCGCGGAATGCGTCCTGTCGCGGCCTCCAGCGCTGTCACGAAGCCGTCGCTGCCCGCCGGCCGGCCCGTGCGTTCGTGGTAGCGCAGGGCCTGCGCCTGTTCCTCGGACAGGTCCCGGGCAGGAAACGCCGCCCGGTCAGGCTCCATTCGCAGCAGCGGCTCCGCCGCCACCAGGCTATCGTCGCGCCCCGCCACATGCGCCGCCGCGCTGCTCCACGGGTATCTGGTGGCCCCGCGGGTTCTCACGGGAGTTGATGCGTCGCGTGTGGCGGCGATGCGATTCGCCGAGCGCTCGCCGGAGACCGTCTTCGGAGTTGGGCACAGCGACTAGATGGACGTGCTTGGGCATCAGGCAGTACGCCCAGATCTGCACCTCACACTCCGTGCACCACTGTGCCATGAGATCGAGGTAGGCGTCGTAGTCGTCGGCGGAGAAGAAGGTCTGCTGGCCGCGATTGCCGCGCTGGGTGATGTGGTGGGGGTAGCCGGGGACGACGACACGGGCGAGGCGGGCCATAGGCAGAGCGTAGCACAGAGGGAGGCACGGGGTCAGTGGTTAGGTATGGTGTCCCCGGAACTTGGCGGGTTCCGGGGGCACTACGGTGATTGGGTTACTGCAGAGCGATTGCGGCCTGGGCTACGCGCCAACGGTAGTAGTTCATCGTGCTGATGTCCCAGTTGTTGGCCGGGTCGAGGAAGGTCTCGCTGACTGCCTCGCGGAGGTCAGCCAGCACCGCTTTGGCTCGGCTGACGGGCTCATCGCGGCGGCCGGCCTCCCCGGCGGCGATGAGACGCTCCTGGAGAAGCTGGAGGTAGCGGTAGTCGTCCACGCCCTCGCGCGCGACGAGCAGGCCTATCGAGGGAAGAACCTGCCAGTCGGGAGTGAACTTGCCGTCGCACGAGACCCGCGCGCCGCTGGGGATCGCCGCGAAGGGGTCGGCCACGTCGTGGTCGAAGGTGAACGACCACTCCGCCCGCAGCAGCGCCCCAACGCGCCAGGGGTAGAAGCCGTAGCTGAAGCGGCTGGCTCCGAGGTTGTACAGGCCGAGACTGGTGCCGCTCTGGTGTAGCTCAGCCAGCGTCTCCTTCGTGAGCGGGAAGCTGCCGTTGGGGATGGTGATGTCGAGAAGGCTCATGTACTCGCGGGCGTCGGCGATGCCCAGAGTCGAGAGGCAGGTGGTGAAGCCGCCTGGCACTTGCCTCCTCACTTTGTTGAGCGCCCGCAGCAGTTCCCTTCCGTAGCGCGCGCCCTTGACGCCGTCATTGCCCAGTTCGTCCTGCACGTAGAAGATCAGCTCCGGGTAGCCTCCCGCGCGCAGCCGCCCGTAGAGCCACTGCGTCGCCCTCGTCATCTCCGCGATGGCCTCATCGCTGAACCTGATGTCATCGAGGTTCATCCCCCGAATCCTGTCACGGTCCAGCCAGTGCGGGCACAGGGGCGGGTAGAACTGCGGCCCGGCTAGATAGTAGCTGTAGATCCTGTCGCGGAAAGCTGGGATGGCCTTCACGATCTCGAGGATATCTTGCCATCGTTGCCAAGCATCGGTGGCGATGATCTCCCCGTTCACCAGCTTGGCGGGGTACCACGGCAGGCTGTCGAACAGGCCGGTGAAGCCCTGGGCGGCGAGGAACTGCATGCGGGTGCGGGTGACGCGCTGGATCACCTCGCGCGGGAGGGCATTGGCGAAATAGAGGGCGCGAAAGGTGGTACTCTGCACCTCGTAGGCGTAGACGCCGGCCCGCAACCTGGCTGGCGGGAGCCTCAACGGCAGGACGCGCACCTGCACCGGCAGGGAAGCGTTGAGGCCGGGTCCCGTCAGGAGCAGCGTGCCCCCATACAGCCCCGGGGGGGCCTCTTCCGGGGTGAAGAGGTCCACCCAGAAGCCGCGCGTGATCCCCTCCTGCAGGTGCTTCGGATGCCAGGGCACAGCAAAGAAGGGGCGGACCTCGTAGCCAGCGGTGACCGGGTATTCGGTGTACTTCAGGTAGCGCAGATCGAGGGCGGACGCCGGTATCCTCACCCCGCCGGCGCCAACGAGGTCGGTCACCGCCAGCGTGACCGGCCCCACAATGTCGTGCAGTGGCGTGACCGCCACCACCCCGGCTTCTCGCTCTCCCTGGGCGGCGAACAGGCGCAGGGGACGCCCGAGGTCGCGCGGCGCGGGGCGTGTGCCGGGGCGCAAGTGCTCCGCGTCGTCCCGCACGTACATGAGCGCACCGCCCTGCTCCACGGCGGGCGGGAGACTGGGCATCGGGTGTTCGGGCTGGCACGGCAAGTACGGGAACTGGTTGTTGAGGGTCTCCTCCTGAAGCTGCTTGGTCGCGCGGAGGGCTTGCGCGCCCGCCTCGCTGCTCGCGGGGAAGATCAGCAGGGCATTGATCGGCCCGTAGTACAGCGATCCGTTCACGGTCAGGTAGCCGGCAGCCACCTGCACGTCGGCCTCGCCCCACGGGAGGAAGCGGGCGAGGTACGTCCGGAACAGATTGGTCGTGGGCTCCCAGTCATGCTGGTAGCTCGCGAAGTAGCGTCCGTCGGGGCGATAGAACTCGTCGAAGGTCCCCTCCTGTTCGTAGACGGTGACCTCGTTGGCCTTGATGGCATACGGGCGGGTGTGCGAGTCCGGGCGGTTGGTCTCGTCGTTGTAGTACTGTCCGCTCAGGACGGCTACGCGGTACCTGCCGTTGGGGAGGTCCACGCGGAAGGAACCTGCCCCGTACATGCCGTCGCAGGTGACGCCGTCGAGAACCAGCCTGCCCCCGTCCGAGCGGCGGCCCTGGTCGAAACCCAGCCGTCGCGCTCCCGGATCGGGGAGCAGGCCGAAGCCCTGCTGTGAGGAGTACGCGGTATCGGGGCGAACCGCGTACCACCCGGACTCCACGACACTGGCAGCGGTGCCGAAGTCGAATCTCCAGACGCCGTCCGACGGCGGCACCGATGGCTGCCGGTGGGCGTCCGGCGCCGGCGCTTGCGCGAACGCGGCGGCAGTCAGCAGACCTGCGAGGAGGAGGGGGAGCAGGACTTGGCCCACGCGGGTAGGGGCAGGGGATTGCAGGAGAGGGTACCGGGTCATGGCCACAACCACCGTTTCAGCCGATAGCCGGTTGGGTACGGTGGGGCCCGTTGCAGAGCACGCACCCCGACCGGCTCCCTATTGCGGAGCCATCTGCCGCGCAAATGGCCCTGCGGTGCGTCGGAAAGGCAGCAGCACCTCGTAGGTCCTGTCGGCCGCGGTCCGCCCCAGAGCCAGCCGCACCGCGAATTCCCCCTCCGCCAGCGGCGGCAGCTTCGCCTCGATCACAGACACTCGATCGGTCAGGGCCGAGGTGCCCGAGGCGTAGCTGCGCAGCCCGTCCTTCGACGTCACATCCCAGCGCAGACCCCGCAGGCCCCGTTCCCATGTTCCCGGGGCCACTGTCACCCTTACCGGTAGCCGGTCATCGGGCTCGCCAACCACGAGGCCGGAGAGCAGTTCGGACCCCAACGGCAAGTCGGCAAAGACCTCCAGTGACACATCGTCTACGAAGACCAGAGGGGCCTTCGCCACTTCCGGCACGTTGGGCAGGTAGACGTTGGCGTCCGCCTTGCGGGTGGACCCGAGGCGCAGTGTGAACTCCACCGCCCCGCGCTGCCACTGGCCCGGTGAACCCCCCAGGCGGAAACCCGGCGCGGCTACGAGAGGGGTGCTCTCGTCCCCCCACAAGCGCAGGTTGCTGTCTGCGGCATAGTAGGCCGGCCCCCTGGCGACCCACAGCCAGGCCGACAAGCGCATTGATCGCCCCTCGTACGGCTGTAGCTGCGCCCGCGAAATGATCTGACGGATGCCAAGCTGACGCTCCGGACCGATGGTACTGAGGTCAAAGCACAGTGCCTGCCGTCCCGTGTGTACGACGTCGTGGGAGTAGAAGATCGACCTGGCAATCGGCCGGTCGTCGGTCTTCTCGCGCGGTGGCCAGTCCCACAGGATCCAGTCCTTGTCGCCGTCCTCAAAGCCGGAGTTGCGGAGTATCTCGACGTTCCCGGCGCTCTGTGGCTGCAGCGGTGGTAGGAGAGTGGGGGCGGCGCACGCGTAGGGCGCGAGGCAGAGCGCGACCAACACCAGACCTTCTGTCCTCATCCGTGCTCTCCTCCCGACGTGAGGTAAGTGTGGGGAAGTCGACATGGAGCTCTGCCGCCGCCTGCCCGTCACGCCCAGTGAGCCCTGCCATCCGGTCTGCAGTGGCTTAGGCCCGACTCACAGCTACTGATACCGACCGTACTGCTGGCTCAGACCCATGGCTGCACGCGACCGGACAGATGGCTGCCGGGGCTTGTGCTACCGGTGGTTGCGATGATCGGCCCGTCGTCCGCGTTTGCGGCCCCGATGTCGCGCCTGTCTCGGCGGCACCCCCCTCGTCATTGGCCCGCGCGAAGGTGCCCGGGGGTGAATTGCCCGTGGCTGTCGCCACCGCAGAATCGGTGCCCCGGCGCAGACTGGGCGGCCAACCACTCAGTTGGCGACACTTCGCCGTCTGAACTCCGAGGACCTCCAGACCTGACCGCTAGTCGTGGCAGGCCTGTGGGATTCCGGGATGCCTGCAGTCCATGCGATGACCTGCCCTCGTTGTGCTGTCAGCACCATGGCAATGCAATAGTGCTGACGCCTTTGTGCCTGTGCACAGAGAGGATTCGCCCTCCGCCCTCGGTGTCCCTTCGGGTTCCGGCGACCAGGTTGAGGGGGGACGCCATCCTTAGGTATCCACCGCTCGCCTCGGGCCAGGCTTGGCGCGGCGCAATGTGCGTCCGGTGGCCCTCTCCAGCGCTGTCACGAACCCCTCGCTGCCCGCCGGCCGGCCCGTGCGCTCGTGAGAGCGCAGGGCCTTCGCCTGTTCGTCGGACAGCCCCCGGGCAGGGAACGCCCCCCCGGTAAGGCTCCATCCGCAGCAGCGGCTCCGCGACGGCGCGTCTGTCGTCGCGCCCTGCGAGATGCGCCCCCGCGCTGGTCCACGGGCATCAGGTGCCCCCGGCAGTTCTCACGGAAGCCGGGGCCTCACGTGTCGCGGTGGCGGGCTTCGCCGCTAGCTCCCCGCAGCCCTTCC
>CAZIWQ010000272.1:0-7811 GCA_964542355.1 uncultured Armatimonadia bacterium | reverse complement strand
GGCCACTCACAGGCCCACGCCCGCACCGGGGTGGCCCCGTCCGCAGGAAGAGGCGATGACGATACCCACGATGAGAGCCGCGAAGCTGTTCGGTCCGCGTGACACCCGGATCGTCGAGGTTGAGCGACCGGAGCCGGGCCCGGGTGAGATCCTCGTACGCGTCAAGGCTGTCGCCATCTGCCCCTCCGACCTGCGACTGTGGGAGGACGGGCACGCCGGCGGCACGTACCCCGACCATCCGTTCACCCAGGGCCATGAGTTCGCGGGCCTCGTCGAAGCACTGGGCCCGGAGGTCGACGGCCCCCCGCCCGGCACCGCGGTCGCCGTGACCCCCCTGTGGGCCTGTGGGGTCTGCGATCTGTGTCGGGAGGGCCTCGATCACATCTGCCGCCAGATCGTGTTCCCCAGCTTCCCGCCGGCGGACGGGGCGATGGCCGAGTTCATGGCGGTGCCGGGGTGGGCGGTGGAGCCACTGCCGGCAGCGACCGACTTCGTGGGGGGGGCGCTCGTCGAGCCGTTGCAGGCCGCGGCGCACGGGGTCGGGCTCGCGAACCTGCCCGCGGGCGCCGCCGTCGCGATCATCGGCGCCGGGATCATCGGCCTCAACGTACTGCAAGTCGTCCGGGCGCAGGGGGCGGGGGAGGTTCACGTGGCCGACCCCGTCGCGGCCAACCGCGAGCTGGCGCGGCAGTTCGGTGCCACGACGACCGCGGTGTCGGCGGCAGCGCTGCTCGGGGCGTTGCCCGACCCCGGCGCCCAGCCGCGCGTGGTGTTCGAGTGCTCCGGCCACCCGGTCGCACTGCGCGAGGCCCTGGCCCTGTGCCGCCCCGCCGGGCTGGTGGTCATCATCGGCGTACCGCACCCGGACGTGATTGAGCTCGACAGCCGGATCCCCCGCCGCAATGAGCTGCACTTTGTGTTCTCGCGCCGGTACGGGCGCGCGGACCTGGAGGAGAGCGTGGCGTTGGTCGCGGCGGGGAGCGTGGATCTCGCCGCCTACCCGGTGCGCAGCTTCGAGCTGGGCGCCGCCGCCGAGGCGATGGCGTTTGCGGCCACCAGGCCGGCGGGAATCCTGCGCACGGTGGTTGTCTGCCCGTGAGGGCCATGCCGCACCCGCGGCCCGCCGCGCCGGCACCGCCGGTCGCGCGCGCGGGACGAAGACCGTGACACGACGACCGTTCCCATTCGGGGGGAGCAGGCCGCACCGTCGAGGGCGGAGCGGGTAACCACTCCGGGGGAGGGACGCGGCGGCACGCGGCATGCAGGGGGAGAGAGGCGCGAATGCCGCTTCCGTCAAAGATCGCGATCATCCTCCTCATCGTGTTTGGCCTGTACGTCGGGCTGGACTATCTGGTTCAGCGCCTCGTCCTGATCCCGAGCTACATTGAACTCGAGCAGGAGGGGGCGCGCAAGGACATGGCGCGCCTCGGTGCGGCGCTCAAGGCCGAGCAGGACCAACTGGTCCGCCTGTGCGTGGACTGGGCGCAGTGGGATGATACGTACGACTTCGCGCGAACGCGCAGTGCGAAGTACGTCGCGGCCAACCTGCGGGCCGACACCTTCAAGGATAACGATGTCGACCTGATCTGTGTCTACGATGTGCTCGGCGAGCTTGTGTGGGGGCAGATCCACGACGCACGGGGAGGCAAGCCGCTGCCGATCCCCGGCTACCCGGTGCCCCGGTTCTCACCCCGCCACCGCCTGATGAACCCGGGCAACATGCTGGGCCGCACGGCCGGCATCGTGCTGACCGCGCATGCCCCCCTCCTCCTCGCCTCCATCCCCATCGTGACGAGTGCCTCGACGGGACCCAGCCGGGGAGCGCTGATGATGGGCCGGTTCCTCGACACCGGTCGGCTCGCGGCCCTCCGCGAACGCACGATCGTGCCGTTCCACTTGTGGGCGGCACGCGGGGGGAAGGTCCCGCCGGGGGAGCGCTGGGTGCTGGACCGCCTGACGCCCGGGGGACGGCCCCTGATCGTGATCCACAGCCCCCGCGCGCTGTGGGTCTACCGGCTGTTGCCGGACCTGGCGGGGGCGGGAGCGCTGCTCTTGCGCGCTGAGGTCGACCGGGACATCTATGCCCGCGGCCAGGTCACGACCCGCTACATGCTGTTCTCGGCGATCAGCATTGCCGTCCTCGCCACCCTGATGACCTCCCTCTTGCTCCGCGCCACCGTTGTGAGACCGATCGCGGCCTTGCGCGACCAGGTGGCCGTGATCGGCACCGCCACCGACCCGGCGACACCGCTTCCCGTCGAGCGGGAGGATGAGATCGGGGCGCTGGCACGCGACTTCAACCGCATGCTCGAACGCCTGTGGGAGGCCCGCGCCAAGCTGCTCGAGCAGTCCGCCGACTTGCAGGCAGTGAACCAGCGGCTGCAGGCCGACATCGCGCCGCGGCGGCAAGTGGAGGCGAAGCTCAAGTCGCACCAGGAGCGGCTGCAGTCGCTGGCCTCGCAGCTCACCCTCGCCGAGGAGCGCGAGCGGCGACGGCTGGCCGCCAATCTCCACGACCACGTCGGCCAGGCGCTGGCGGTCGCCAAGATCACGCTCCACGGGCTGCGCGAGGATGTCTCTGACCCCGATGAGTATGCCCGCCTCGACCGCGTCCTGACTCTGATCGATCAGACAATCAAGGACACGCGCTCACTGACGTTCGAGCTGAGCCCGCCGGTGCTGCACGAGCTCGGACTGGGTGCCGCACTCCAATGGCTGTGTGAGCGCGTGCGACGCCATGGCATCATCTGCGAGATGCGCGAAGATGAAGGCGACAGGACCCTCGCGGATGATGTATCATTGACCTTGTTCACCGCCGTGCGTGAGCTGCTACACAACGTCGTCAAGCACGCTGACTGCAGCCACACCGAGGTGTCGCTGCGCACGCAGGAGGGGGTCGTGGTGATCGAGGTGGCCGACGACGGGATTGGGTTTGAACCCTCGCAGGAGTTGGGCGAAGCTGACACGGAACGCGGCTTCGGCCTGTTCAGTATCCACGAGCGCCTCGAGAGCCTGGGGGGTAGCGTGCACATCGCTTCCCGCCTCGGGGCGGGCACTCGCGTCACCCTGAGCATGCCCCTGAACGCCCGCCCGACGATACGCAACGAAAGGACTGATGGTGATGGCGGTCCGGGTCCTGATCGCGGATGATCACCAGATCGTGCGCGAGGGGCTGTGCGCTCTGCTCAACAAGGAGGATGACCTCGAGGTCATTGGCGAGGCCCAGGACGGCCGCCAGGCGGTCGAGATGGCGGCGCGGCTCACCCCGGATGTGGTGATCCTCGATGTTGCCATGCCCGACCTCAATGGCATTGAGGCTGCCCGCCAGATCCTGGCCGAGCTGCCCCAGGCGCGCGTGATGGCGCTGTCGATGCACACCGATCGCCGCTTCGTCATGGAGATGCTCCGTGCCGGGGCCTCCGGCTATCTGCTCAAGGACTGTGCCTTCGAGGAGCTCGCCCGTGCGATCCGGACCGTCGCCACCAACCAGACCTACCTCAGCCCCGGCATCGCCGGAGTCATCGTCGAGGACTACGTCCACCACGTCCCCGTCGAGCGCGGGGCCGGCGCCCACGCACTCACCGCCCGCGAGCGGGAAGTGCTCCAGCTCCTGGCTGAAGGCCGCACCACCAAGCGCATCGCCCAGCAGCTCACGGTCAGCGTCAAGACCATCGAGACCCATCGGCGCCAGATCATGGCCAAGCTCGGACTGGACAGCGTCGCCGAGCTCACCAAGTACGCGGTGCGTGAGGGCCTGACCTCACTCGACTAGCAGAGCGGCGCCCGACTCGCGCCTGCAGGTCGTCGTCATCCTGAGGAGCGCTTGCGGCTTCGGAGAAGCCGCAGCGACGAAGGATCACATTCCGCCAATAAGCGCCTTCGCCTGATGCTGATCCTTCGCCAGAAGACCGCTGCGCGGTCTGGGCTCAGGATGACAGGCAGGCGGAACGACGCGAAAATCGGCGGCGTCGGGACGGTCGGCCTACGCATCTGCGGCTCGTTCCTCGCCGCAGTCCCTCGTAGTCCGGCCCCTCCGCACGACCGCGCGCAACAGCTTCCCACGGCCGTGAGTTCGCGCATATGCCCTCCCCCCCCTCAGGTTCTTGGAGTGCCAACATCAGGAATCCGCCAAGAGCCGACGTCTCCCCCAATGGGTATTCTCAAGATGCCATGAGTATATCTTGATTGAAGCCTGAGCTATGTACTCCAATCTGTGCATGGAGATGAGAGCCCTACACGGAGTGGAGCACTGTCCGGGTGAACAGCAGACAGGACGCCGGTGGCACAGCAGCGGTGTTCAGCAACTCCTACCGGGAGCTGCTGCGGGCAGTTCAGAGATCCTGAAGTGGGTGACCCCAATGGGGTGTGGGCTGCTAGTGAGAGCATTCGGAGTAGGTCGTGGCTCGTGACAGGGTAGCGCCATCGTGCTGACGACATTGGCGCTGGTGGTGCTCCTGACGTTCGCGGGTCTGGCGATCGATGTGGGGCTGGCCGCGTTATCGGCCCAGCAGTGTCAGGCGGCCTCGGACGCCGGGGCGATGTCCGGCGCCCAGGGGCTGCCGGACGGCACACTGGCAACGTCGATGGCGCAGGCCGTGGCCTCCGCCAACCCCAGTCCGGCCACGGCGGCGCAGTTCACCCGGGAGATCACCTGCTACAACGAGGGAGACATCGTGCCGGGCTGCGATGAGCCCGCTCCGCTGGGCGGCGCGGTGCTGGTGCGGACCAGCAGGTTCGTCAACTACCACTTCCTGCGCGTGATCGGGCGCAGCGGCCTGCTCGTGGCACGCACTTCCGTCGCCACCAAGATCGTCAGCGGGCAGTGCATCGCGCCGATCTGGATCGGCAGCACGACGCCGGTCAGCTACGGGGTCGCGACCAACCTGCTGATGGCGAGCGCCCCGCACTACGCGGGGATCCCGGGGAGCTTCGGGTTCCTCGTCCCCAATGGGGGCGTGGATTTCGACGACGCCCTGAAAGGCACGCTCACGCTCGACGAGGAAGAGCTCCAGCGCACGTACAAGGGTGACCTCGTGTGGGCCTACACCGGCCTGAAAGTCGGTCCCTGGGTGGGTGCCCTGGTCAGGGACGCGGACTCACGGCCCGGCCGGGGCACGAGTGGGGAGTGGGCGGGCGACACGTTCGAGGTCTACCGGGCCGACAACCCGCGCATCATGATCGTCCCCATGGTCGACTACTTGTACGGGACCGGGAGCGGCGCCGTCTTCCGCGTCGTGCGCCTGGCCGCGTTCTGGCTGGAGGCTGTCGACAAGAACGCCGGCATCATCTCGGGACGTTTCATCGACTTCACCAAGGCCGGTGGCACGGGCAGCCGGATCATCACGACGCATCTGGTCGGCTAGCCGAGCCGGCCCACGGCAACACTGGTGGAAGATGACCACCGGCGCCGTGGGCACCGTACACGTGTGCGCCTCGCGTTCCCGGGGCAGCTTGTCCCGGAACAGCCACAGCCGCTGGCGACGACCCCTTGCTCCCCCCAAGCCTGCGGGACCGTCGCGCGGCGGCTGTGGTCTTGTGCGACTTCGTCCGTCCCCGCACGGGCGAGGCGGCGCGCACAGCGCGCCACGCCAGCCCCTTCCCCCGCATCCCCCGCCATCCGGCGTCAGGGATTCGCGCCCCGCAGATCAGCCCTTCCCCGATGCAGACGCCCTCCCACCGGCCGATACGACTCTCGCGGACGGAAACTAGGCGCACGCTGTCGGACACGGAGTGTGCTTACCGGGGCGTCCGCATGGCTGCGGCGAGCCGGCCGCTTCGCTGCGTACAGGGCGGGGAGCGTCGGCCGCCATGGCAGCGCGGGGACGTGGCAGGACGCGGCCCCGCGGCGACACGCAAGCGCGCACACTGTGGGGACAGCAGGTGCAACGAGGACTTGGTGCAACACCGCCGAGACAGGGCGATAGCGGGTGCGACGCGGTGCCGGGGAGGGACACTGCGGCGCCGCTCGCCAATGCGTGTCGGTGAATGCTGCGGCGCCAGTGGTGGCCGTCGGCGCGGGGTCATGTTCGTCTTTCTCGCGCTGGCGGCGGTCGTGCTCATGGCCTTTGTCGGCCTGGCTCTGGACATGGGCCTGGTCGTCCACTACTGCCAGCAGTGCCAGACCACCGCGGACGCGGCGGCGATGGCGGCGGCGCAGGGCATGCCCGATCGGGCCGTGGCGGAACGGATGGCGCGCAGTGTGGCGGCCGTGAACCCGACGCCCACCGCGGCCCGCACCTTCACCGTCGCTGTCGCGTTTCATGAGGCGGGGGCGACACTACCCCGCGGGCGCGAGTATGCGCCGGCCGGGGGGGCGGTACAGGTAACCACGCGCAAAGACGTGAGCTACCACTTCCTGCGGGCGGTCGGCCTTACCGGCCTCACCGTCCAGCGCACAGCCATCGCGGCCAAGATCATCGAGGGAAGCTGCATCGCACCGATGTGGGTCTCCAATGGGACCGTGATGAGCTACGGCACCGAGATCGACATGCACCAGGCCGACGACCCCGGGCGCGATCACCCGGTGCACGGCATCTTCGGATGGCTGGTTCCCCAGGGCGAGGCGGGCTTCGTCGATGCGCTCAAGGGTCTGCTGACGCCCGCGGAGGAGGAGACGCAGCGAGTCAGCATCGGCGATATCGTCTACTCCCTCCCCGGCCAGCGGGTGGGACAGTGGCGGGCGGCGCTCGAGACCGACGCCGATTCGCGCCTCGCCCGTGCCGCCCAGTCCCCCTGGAACGAGGACACCTTCGCGAGCTTCCACCCCAACAACCCGCGCGTGATCATCGTGCCGCTCGTGGAGTACGTCGACGGCAACGGTGCCAACGCGCGCTTTGTCATCCGTCGCTTCGGGGCGTTCTGGCTGGAGGATACGTACACGCATGGTAATGACAAGCAGGTCATCGGCCGCTTCATCGACTACACGACCCCCGGGGGCAACGGGGCCGGGATCCTGACCACCCACCTGATCGGCTGAACGGCGGGCCCGGGCACGCATCCCTGGCCGCGCCTCGTTGGCCGGAGCCGGCAACGCCGACCTGCTTCTCCCTCCCCCCTACGCCGATTCCCTAAGCCTCAACGCCATCCTACCGAGAGCCATGGACAGAAGGCATGGCGCCCACGCACGCGCTTGCGGGCAAGAGAATGACCTATCAATACCGAAGAGATATGCGTAACATCTACTAGGTTCCTCTTGTGACTGTGCGCCCCAGAAAGACCGTGGCTGCGGGTCCGTTCCGCAGTCCGGGCGACAGGCCGGCACCGGCTCAGCGAAAGCACTTGACACGAGACCCAGACCGGGTACAATGGGTATGCAGATTCATGTATTTCATGTAGCTACACGCAGGCTCCCCACCGGATAGGCAGGAGGCGCTGGTAGTGCCAGCATTGGGCATCGAGGAGACGTTCCACGGGTCGGTAACAGTCGGGGAGCGAGGGCAGGTTGTGATCCCGGCGAGTGTCAGGGAGAAGATGGGGGTCACTGCGGGAGAGAAGCTGCTCGTCTTCGCGCACCCGATGGGTGAAGGAGTTCTCTTCGTCAAGGTGAATGCCATCAAGCGGATGGCTGAGGGGCTATGGCCGATCATCGAGGCGGCGGGGAGCGCAACCGAAGACGGTGTGACAGTGCCCAGCTCGGAACGGGATTCCTGAGGAGGACGACGAGTGCTTATCCCCAGCAGTTGCCACAGGGCCGCGACGAGGGGCCTGCTTGCTGCCGCGGTATGCTGCGTGCTTGTTACCACCGCGACATGGGGCGCCGGCCTGAAGCGGAGTGTCCGTTCCGAGGCGGAGCCGGCCGCCGCGACGCCGGC
>CAZIWQ010000271.1:4588-7820 GCA_964542355.1 uncultured Armatimonadia bacterium | reverse complement strand
TCCGCCCCTTCGGCTCCGAAGATCGGGGCATGCCCTCACCCCGACATGACGCCTCCGGTCCCGCAGATGCCGCGGCAATGCATCCCCGCCAGGGGGGAAGGACCGCGGGCGGGGTGTGCCGAAGGACTTAGGGATAGTGCCCTCGCACACGGGCGGGGGCGAGCGCTGAGCGTCCGCTCCGTCGGGCCGCTCACGCCTGACGCGGAGGTGTGCCACATGAGCGAGCGCGAGCGACTGCTGGCCGCCCTGGGAGGGCGGAGTCCGGTCCCCCCTCCTGTGGCTCCCCTCTACCTGGGGCTGTACCTCGAACCTCATCGGCGCAAGACGCTGGCGCATGTCTATGCGGAGATGGCGGAGGGCGACAGTCACCTGCGGCTCACCTTCGAGGAGGAGGTCGAGGCGCGGCTCGAGGCTCTCGCTCGCGCGCTAGCGCTGTTTGCCGCCCCCCCGGCCTGGCTCCCCATCGGTCTCGGCCCCTCCCGCACAGCCGTCCATGGCGCCAAAGTCACCTTCCCCCCGGGACAATGCCTGTGGCACCCTCCCGGCGGTATCGCCCCCATTGACTTCCTGGCGTTCTATGACAACCGCCACGGGGACGTGTGGGAGACCGAGGACGAGCCGCCCGCGGATGCGTCCCCTGTCGCCGCAAGTTGCGAGGACTTGCTCGCGTCCGGCGCGACGGAGTTCACCCGCGGCGCCGTGCAGCGCTTCGGGGATCGGAGCGTGCTTGCAGGCAGCATGGGCACGCCGTACTGGGCCTGCTACGCCCGCCTGGGATTCTCCGGCATGATGCGGGCCCTCCGCGAACGCCCCGCGCGCATTGACGAGATCACCGCGGCGCAGCTTGCGCCCGCGCTCGCGGTCGCGCGCGCGCTGTGGGAGGCGGGGATCCGCTGCATGTTCGTCGAGGAGTGTCTGTCCAGCGCGGACTTGATCTCCGAAGCCGACTACCTGCGCTTCGTCTACCCGTCCACGCACGAGCTCGTTGCCGCGCTGTCTGAGATCGGGTTCGCCGTGGTGTTCTACTTCTGCGGAGCGGTCGAGGCACGCCTGCCCCATCTCGCGGGCCTACCGGCGGACGCGCTTGCGTTTGAGGAGTCCAAGAAGGGGTTCACGATCGATCTGGCACGGGTCCGGGCGGAGGTCGGCGCCGACCGTCTGCTGTTCGGGAATACGGATGCCGTGCTGCTCCGTGACGGGACCGCCGAGCAGCTTGCCGCGGACGTGGCGCGGCAGTACGCCGCGGCAGGCCCCCGCTTCGTCGTCAGTACCGGCAGCCCCCCGACGCTGGACACGGCCCCCGGCCAGCTCGACGCGCTGACGCAGGCGGCGGCACGGATAGCTAATAGCTGATAGCTAGAAAGCGAATAGCGAACGGCGGGGCCCGGCAGCCCACGGGTTCCCGGCCCCCGTCCCGGTGAGCGCTGCAAGGGCGGCAGACATGCAGTGCGCGGCCCCCCGTTGTGCCGCCCCCTCTTCGGGGGCTCTTTGGGAAGGGCCCGGCCGGAACCCACCAGCTTCCGCTGGTGGCAAGTTGCGGCCGCCCTCCGGGCTACACGGCACGTCCCGATCCATTCGACGAAATGGGACTATCGCGTGCAGAGCGCTGGCCTGAGTCTCTCCCCTTACTCCCTTCCTTTCCGCCCCTTCCGTCCTTCCGTGTCTTCCGTGTCTTCCGTGGTTAGTAGCCGTTTCCGTAGCCCGTGGTTCAGTGCCGTGCCACGAGCCCGTTGCCGGTCGCGACGATGCGCGGGTCGCCGAGCGCGTCGGGCCATGGTATCGTGTGCGCGATGCCGGGCAGCAGGTCGAACGCGTTGTCGGCCAGCGCCAGCTCTCCGTCCAGGTCCAGGCAGACTCCCCACACGAAGGCCTCGGCTCGTAGTGTCAGCGTCGCACCGGAACGATCGAGGGCGATCTGTGGCGGCGTGAGATGCAGCTCACTGAACCGGTTCACGAGGAGCCGGTGCTGAGCACAGACCCGGTCGTCGGCCAGCAGCAGCGCAAACACACCGGCCCGGTCGGTCCCGACCTGCTCCCACCGGCTTCGCGGCAGCTCAGACAGGGCGACGGCGCTGTTTGCGGGGAGCGTCACCGCGGCCGTCTCGTCGACCGGTGTCCCGCCCTAGAACCGGAACACACCACACCGCAGGACACCGGACCAGTCGCGGGGAGTATCGTTGACGCCGAACACGCGGACCTGGTCACCCTCCTCGGCGGCGACGACGGTCACCGGCTGGAACGCCCGGCGTACCGGGTGATAGGCCAGCTTCTTGCGCAGGTAGTAGTCCACGATCGTCCAGCCGTGCGTCGCGGGCCATGAGTCGTTGTACATCCAGAAGATGGCCGAGGCGGAGCCAAACATCCGGCGCCGGTAGTTGTGGATGTACTCCGCGAGGCCCTCGGCCTGGAGCAGGGCGCTGGCGAAGCAGTAGTCCGCGAGCGGCATCTCCGCCGGCTCCCGGTCCAGCCAGTGGCGCACGACCTGGTAGGTGATCCCTTCCTCCGCGCGCCAGAAGTTCGCGGCGTTGTCGTGGTGCTCCCACGCGAAGCTACGGAAGCGGAAGTCCTCACCCAGGCATTGACGCAGCGTCGCCGGCGAGCTCGCACCCAGCACCCCGCCCTCGTTCGGGAAGCGATCGACGAAGCCGCGGTAGGCGCGGAAGTCCACCCCGTGCTCGCCGAGCGTCACCGACCACGGGTGCTGGTCGCCCACTGTGGGTTCGTTCGGGAACACGTGGTCGGGGGAGTACGGCGAGCTCGGCCAGTAGGGGCGCGTGGGGTCCTCCCGTTTGAGGATCACCGGGATCGTGTGATGAAACAGGCTGTAGTCAGGCAGGGCTCTCCCCTGGCTGTCATAGCCCCACGCCCACACCCCCCACTCCAGCTCGTTGTTGCCGCACCACACCGCCAGCGCGGGGTGGGAGGCCATGTCGCGGATGTTCCAGGTGACTTCCTCCCGCAGCTCGGAGAGGAAGGCGGGGTCGTCCGCGGGGTACTTCGAGCAGGCGAAGGCCAGGTCGTGCCAGACAAGGACGCCGCGCTCGTCACACGGGTCCAGCAGGCGATTGCCGGCGTAGACACCCCCACCCCACAGCCGCAGCAGGTTGCAGTTGGCATCCACGGCCAGATCGACCAGCTCGCGATAGTGCTGGGGCGACACCCCCGCATCGATCATGTCAGGGGGGACCCAGTTGCCGCCCTTGCAGAAGACACGACGGCCGTTGACCTTGAG
>CAZIWQ010000271.1:0-4578 GCA_964542355.1 uncultured Armatimonadia bacterium | reverse complement strand
CCCAGACCCCCCCCCGGCGGTGGACCTTGAGTGCGACGGGCGCCCCCCCGTCGGCTGGCGGCCCACTGACTAGCACGACGGGGCGCACGCCGGTGCGCGTCTTGCGCTCACAGACCGGTCGCCCGCCGACCTCGAGGGAGCACGCGATGCGGTACAGCGGCTGCTCCCCGTGTCCGCACGGCCACCACAGCGCGGGGTCCACCAGCCCGACTTTCGTCTCGATGAGGCTGCCACCCGGCGCCAGCTCCGCAGTGCCGCGCGCATGGCGCACGGGGCCCCCCCCGGGCTCGGCCACGACGACCTGGAGGGCCCCCTCGACCGCCTCGGAGGCGGGGCTGTGTACGTACGCACGAACGACCACCTCGGCGCTGCGCAGGTCGTCGTCGAGCAGCGGCAGCGCAACAAGCTGATCGATCCAGGGCGTGCTGCGCCAGCGGAGCTGCACGTCCCCCACAATGCCGACATTGATCAGCCGGGGGTTCCAGTCCCAGCCCGCCTGGTACTGGGCCTTGCGCATCCAGTGGCGCTTGTTGAGGAGCGTCTCCGGGGCTGTGTTGTAGGCCTCCCCGGCGCGGTCGGCAACATCGTAGAGCCCACTCTCAACCACTATCGCGAGCTCGTTATCACCGGCGTTGAGCCGGCCGGTGACGGGCACGCGGCACGGACGGTGGGCGTTGTGATGACGGCCGATCTCGACGCCGTTGAGGTAGATGACCGCGTGCAAGTCGAGGCCGGCGAACTCCAGCCAGGCCGGCTCGCGCGTCGCCTCCGCGGAAGCCACGAAGCTTCGCCGGTACGTCCAGACCTGTTCCTCGACCCATCGCGCGCGCAGGCTGCTCAGGCCCGCGTTGGGGTCCTCCAGCAGGCCGGCCCGCAACAGGGCGCTGTGCAGCTCACCCGGCACGGCAACCTCCAGGTAGCGGCCCCGGTCGAACTGGGTCGCTGCCGCGTGTTCCGCACGACCGTGCAGCCCCTCCGTCCATGTCACCAGCCACGTGCCGTTCAGGTCAAGCGAGCCAGGCATGCTCAACACCGCGATTCTGAGAAGTGGTACTCACCGCCCACCGTCAGGGCTATGTTCGACCGCGTCGCGCGGTTTCCTCTGCTCCACCACGGAGCCACGGAACACAGCGAACGACCCGGCTGACCACGGAACCACGGAACGCGCCCAACGGCCCGGCAGACCACGGAACACACGGAAAACACGGAAGACGGCAGAGAGGAGACGAATGGCAAGACGGCGGGGCTAGGTAGGGAACTCGGCGGATGGTGCTGCCGTTCATCCTATCCATCCTGCCCATCCTGTTGGTTCCCCGTTCGTCGTCCGGCCGCTCCCGCCGGGAAGGGGCCGCGGTCGGCCGCGGGGAATACTGTCGATTAGTCTTGCTGCAGACACACCGGGCCGACAACACGTCGGCAGGCAGAGGGGGACCCCATGGACCCACGCATCATCACCGCCAAGCTGCAACTGCTCCAGGGCATGGCTGTCGAGGCCACTGTGCCGCTCGGCCCCTGGAGCGCACAGACGGCCGAGCACCGGGGCATCGAGGACTACCACACCCTGAGCGACTGGCAAGCTGCCCCGGACGGCTCGCGCTGGCTCGCGGGGCTGACGGTGTTCATGCGCACCACGGTGGAGGTACCGGCCGAATGGGACCCGCGCCGCACCTTCCTGTCCTTTGGCTTTGACAACATGGAGGGGCTGCTGTCGGTCAACGGCGCGCCCTGGTCCGGGCTCGACTGGGGACACACCCGCTGTCCGGTGCCAGGTCCCGGGACGCTCGAGCTCCTCGTCGAGTTCGACACGGTCCCGCGCGTGCGCTGTGAGCCCCAGTTGGCCGGGACCTTCGCGACGTTCCACAGTGGGTGTCTGACGCGCGTCAACCCGGAGCTCGAGGCTGCCTGGTATGACCTGCGGTTCGCCGCCGAGGCCGCCGTTGCGCTCCCGGAGGGCCGGCGCAAGGCGCTGCTGGAGCTGGCGGTGGAGGACGCGATGGTCGCCTTCACCCTCCACGCACCGCGCGAGGTGATCGTGAGCGAGGTCGCCGCAGCGCGCGCGCTGCTCGCCGCCCGCCTGTCCGAGATCGCTCCGGACCCCGAGGGCGGTCGGCTCTTCCTGACCGGCCACACTCACATTGATGTCGCCTACCTGTGGCCGATCAAGGAGACCATCCGCAAGACCGGCCGCACCTTCGCAACGGCCTGCTGGATGATGGACCGCTACCCGGAGTACTGCTTCTCGTGCAGCCAGCCGCAGTTGTACCAGTTCGCCCGCCGCCACTACCCCGCGGTGCATGAGCGGATGAAGTGGCTGATCGCGGAGGGGCGGTGGGAGACCACCGGAGCGATGTGGGTGGAGGCCGACTGCAATGTCGCCTCCGGCGAAGCGCTCATCCGCCAGATCCTGTACGGCCTCCGCTTCTTCCGCGAAGCGTATGGGACGCGTCCCACCATCTGCTGGCTGCCCGACGTGTTCGGCTACAACGCGGGGCTCCCGCAGATCCTCACCGGTTCCGGGCTACAGTCCTTCTGGACCTGGAAGCTGCACTGGCAAGAGCGCAACCAGTTCCCGCACCACCTGTTCTGGTGGGAGGGAGTGGACGGGAGCCGCATTCTGGCTCACATCCCCAAGCTCGGGGGCGGGGGCTATGGCGGGACCCCGTCGCCGAAGGAACTGGCGCTGTCGTGGGAGACGTATCTACACAAAGGCGGCTACGACGAGCAGTTGTTCCCCTTCGGCCACGGGGATGGGGGCGGTGGTGTGAACGAGGAGATGATGGAGCTCGCCCTGCGGGCGCGGAGCTTCCCCGGGCTCCCCGCCTGCCGCTTCGGGACGGCGGAGGACTTCTTCGCCGAGGTGCATGCCGCCCGCCCCGACCTGCCGACATGGGTCGGCGAGCTGTACCTGGAGACGCATCGGGGCACCTACACCACCCAGTCGCGGACCAAACGCGCCAACCGCCAGTGCGAGCTGGCGCTGCGGGGCGCAGAAATCGCCGCGGTCGTCGCCTCCCGCCTTGGCGTTGAGGTCGACACGGCCCCGCTCCGCGAGGCGTGGGAGCTGGTGCTGCTGCACCAGTTCCACGACATCCTGCCCGGCAGCTCGGTCCCCGAGACCTTTGCCGATGCCGCCCGCGACCACGCCGCCGTGCTCCAGACGGCGCGCGAGGTGCGCAGCCGGGCGCTTGGCACCATCGTCGGCGATGCCACCGATACCCTGCGCTTCGCGGTCTTCAACTCGCTGTCATGGGAGCGCAACGACGTGGTCGAGCTCGACATCCCCGATGTCGGCGATGACCTCGCGGGGACGATGGGGGGACGCAACGTCCCGGTGCAGGTGGTGTCGCGGCTCAACGACCGGCTGCGGGTCATCGTCGGCGCCGAGGCCGTGCCGTCGGTCGGCGGGGCCCTGCTGGAGCTGCAGACGGAGCGCTCACGCCCCTCGCTCGTCTCCGCCTTTGGGCGCGAACTCGAGAACCAGTTCTACCTCCTGCAGCTTAACGAGGTCGGTGAGATCGTGAGCCTGTGGGACAAGCGCTACGCCCGCGAGGTGATTGCCGACGGCCAGGTCGGCAACCGGCTGCAACTGTTCCAGGACGGCCCGGAGCGCGAGGCGGCGTGGAACATCCACGCGACCTACAACAAGCGTGAGTACCCGTGGGAGGGGCGCTGTCGCGTGTTGGCGACGGAGTCCGGCCCGGTACGCGCGACACTGCGCATCGAGCGCTCTCACCGCGACACGCACCTGGTGCAGGACATCTCGCTGTATGACAACAAGCCGCGCATCGACTTCCATACCTGGGTCGACTGGCACGAGCGCCAGACGATGCTGAAGGCGGCGTTCCCGCTGGCCATCCAGGCCGCGAGCGCGGCGTTCGAAGTGCAGTTTGGCGTCGTCGAGCGTCCCACTCACCGCAACACCTCGTGGGAGCGGGAGAAGTTCGAGGTCTGCGCCCAGCGCTGGGCCGATCTGTCCGAGGGTGGCTACGGGGTCAGCCTGCTCAATGACTGCAAGTACGGCTATGACGTGCTGGGCAATGTGATGCGGCTCACGCTCTTGCGGGGAACGCAGTACCCCGACCCCCTCGCCGATGAGGGCCGACACGAGTTCACATACTCCCTCCTGCCGCACCCGGGCGACTGGCGCACCGGCGACACCGTACGGCAGGCCTGGCAGCTCAACGTCCCGCTGTTCGCCGTCCCGACCGCGGTGCAGCGCGAGGCAGTCTCATTCCTCACCGTCGGTGGCCCGGCCCTGCTGGAGGCCCTCAAGCCCGCCGACGATGGCGACGGGATGATCCTGCGCCTCTACGAGCCCTCTGGCAGCCGCGGGCTGGTGTCCGTCACGCTCAACCTGCCGGCGACGGAAGTGGTCCCCTGCAACCTGGTCGAGGAGAATGAGGCCCCGATCGAGTTGGAGGGAGCGACGTTCCGCTTCCCCATCAAGCCGTTCCAGATCAAAACGTTCCGGATCAGGTAGTGGGTGAGCACGGGGTACGCGCCTCGTCCGAGCGGCACAGGCGACCGCGGAGGGGCCGGACACAAAACCGCGTCGTGTGCGGTCGCCGCGTAGGTCGA
>CAZIWQ010000270.1:1845-7826 GCA_964542355.1 uncultured Armatimonadia bacterium | reverse complement strand
AGTGTGGGCAAGCACCAGCCCTCCGGGAGAGGGTTGGGGTGAGGGCGCGTCGTTAGCGTCCCCGCGATCCCCATCGCTCCTGGGTGCCGGGGGGGCGAGGCCGGGGCGCGGTCGACGGAGAGCCTATGACTTCCTGTGAGCTCGAGACACTGATCGTGGCGCAGGGCGAGCAGGCCGATGCGCTGCGCGCACAGGCTGATCACGTCCGCGCGGTCACCTTCGGCGATGAGGTCTACCTGCGCGGGATCATCGAGTTCTCCAGCTTCTGCCGCTGCCAGTGCCACTACTGCGGTTTGCGTGCCGCCAACCACGAGCTCCCCCGCTATCGCATGACCCCCGCCGAGGTCGTTGCGGCCGCCGGCTGTGCCGTCGACTGCGGGCTGGGCACCGTCGTGTTGCAGTCGGGTGAGGATGAATGGTGGACTGCTGAGCGGCTGGCAGAGACGGTGCGACAGGTCAAGCAGACAACCGGCCTGGCGGTGACGCTGTCGGTTGGTGAGCGGCCGGAGGCCGACTATCGCCTGTGGCGCGAGGCCGGGGCGGACCGCTATCTACTCAAGCATGAGACCGCCGACCCCGCGCTCTATGCCAGTCTCCACCCGGGGGCTTTGCTCTCCGCGCGGCTGCATTGCCTGGAAGTGCTTGCCGGCCTCGGCTACCAGGTGGGCTCGGGCTGCATTGTGGGTCTCCCCGGCCAGACGGTGGCCAGCCTCGCCGCCGACCTCTTGCTGCTCCAGCGACTGCAGGTCCACATGGCGGGGATCGGTTTGCTCATCCCGCACCCCAACACCCCCCTCGGTCAGTGCCCCGTGGGTTCGGCCGAGATGACCCTCAACATGGTCGCTCTGCTGCGCCTGCTGATCCCGGACGTGATGATCGCGGCCACGACGGCCCTGGAGACGGCCTATGTCGGTGGCCGTCTGGCTGCGCTGCGTGCCGGGGCCAATGTGCTGATGCCCAACATCACCCCCCGCTGTCACGCTTCCCGCTACGAGATCTATCCGGGCAAGCAGGCCCCGACGTGGCCGCTTGAGGAGGAGGTGGCCCGGGCGCGCGCGGTCGTGCACAGCGCCGGGCGCATCGCCTCGACCGGCCCCGGCCATAGCCCGCGCGCAGTGCCGACGACGGTCTGACGGGACCGCCGGGATGGCAGGAGGCGCCGGAGCCCCCGCCGGCGAACCGGATACCCACAGAGGCTTCTCACCGCCCGCCCGCACCGCTACGCGATCCCACCGGGCTCGCCGCCCGGCGCCAGCGGGCCGAAAGGGGGACCCACCATGCCACAGGCTGTAATCGTGGACGCGGTACGGACCGCGATCGGTAAGTTCGGCGGCAGTCTGCTCGCCTGCTCGGCGACCGACCTCGCCACGCATGTCATCCGGGCGCTGGTAGAGCGCAACCAGGTACCTGGCGGAGAGGTCGCTGAGGTGATCTTCGGGCAGGTCCTGCAGGCGGGCTCAGGCACCAATGTCGCCCGCCAGGCAGCCATTCGGGCCGGCCTCCCTGTCGGCGTGTGCGGCTGCACGATCAACAAGGCGTGCGCCTCCGGGATGAAGGCCATCGCGATGGGGTGCCAGGGCATTGCGCTCGGCGAGGGCAGCGTATACCTGTGCGGCGGCACCGAGAGCATGAGCAATGTGCCCCACTTCGTGCGCGAGCTGCGGTGGGGCCAGAAGCTGGGCAGCCCCGTCCTGGTGGACGGTGTGATGGATGAGGGGCTCACCTGCGCGATCACGGGCATGGGCATGGGACTCACCGCGGAGGAGATCGCCAGCCGGACCGGCATCACCCGTCAGGAGATGGACGCGTGGGCACTGCGCAGCCAGCAGCGGGCCCGCGCCGCGATTGACGCCGGCCGGTTCGTGGACGAGATCGTCCCGGTGCCGCGCAAGAAGGAGGAGCCGTTTGCCGTCGACGAGCACCCGCGCCAGACCTCTCTGGAGGCACTCGGGGGACTGCGCCCCGCCTTCAAGCCGGACGGTTGCATCACTGCCGGCAATGCCTCGGGCATCAACGATGGTGCGGCCGCGGTGCTCGTCGCGGACGCTGGCCGGGCCCGCGAGCTGGGGTGGCCCGCCCGCGCCAGGATCGTCGACTACGCTTGGGCGGGCACGGCGCCCGAGGTCATGGGCCTGGGACCTATCGAGGCCGTCCGCAAGCTGTGTAACCGCATGGCCGTCACCCCCGATCGCTTCGAGCTGGTCGAGCTGAACGAGGCCTTCGCGGTGCAAGCGCTCGCTGTGACCCGCGAGCTGGGCCTGGACGAGGAGCGCGTCAATGTCAACGGTAGTGGCATCGCCCTCGGCCACCCGATCGGCGCCACGGGTGCCCGCATTGTCACCAGTCTGCTCTACGAGATGGAGCGGCGCGACGTTCACCTGGGTCTCGCGACCCTGTGCATCGGCGGCGGGATGGGCATGGCCATGGCACTTGCGCGCGACTGATCGGCCAGGAGGCGCGGTTCGGACCGCCGCCGCTCGGCACGGCCGCTACGAGGAGGCAAGTGTGGCAGTTGTCCGGGCAGAGATAAGAGGCGCAGCCCCCACCGACCTGGTGGGGGCCGCGCAGGTTTTTCTGACCGCCTTCCCCGAGAGTGTGCACCACTACGTCGGTCACCCCATCGGGCCACAGGTGTTGGCCGACGCACTGGCGATCTGCCTGGCGGCCGAGCCGGCCGCGTTCTCGGTCGCAGTCGTGGATGCGACCGTCGCGGGCTACATCATTGCCCCGACGCAGCTCTCGCGGGTGTTCGCAACCGCGCTCTGGCGCGGGCACCTCCTGCGCCTGGCATGGCGGTGGCTGACCGGGCGCTACGGCATCGGCGTCCGCCCGATCTCCATCGCGGTCCGCAACTTCGTCGCGCTCTGGCGCGAGGCCGGCGAGGCGGAGCTCGGTTGTGACGCGCGGATCCTGTCGGTGGCGGTGGACCCACGCTTCCAGGGGCAGGGCCTCGGGAACGGGCTACTCCGGGTCGGCCTGGACTACCTCGCGGCACACGGGGTGCCGTGCGTGCGGCTCGAGGTGCGCCCGGACAACGCCGCGGCCGTCCATCTGTACGAGAAGTACGGGTTCCGGGTGCGCGGACGCACTCACGATACGCAGGGCGAATGGCTGGTCATGCTGCGGGAGACAAGCGAGGGGGGCGATGAGTAGGCCGCCGCGGCGGGGATCCCGGCGCCGTCTGCTCTGGGGCCTGGCCCTCCTCGTGGGGCTCGTCGGGGTGGCGGAGGTCGGCCGCCGCCTCGCTCTGTCGCACTCCCTCTACGAGCTCAACCTCCGGGCCCACGCTCCGCTGGCCCCGCTCCCGCCGCCCATCGCCGGGCAGCGGATCGTCATCTTCGCCCCCCACCCGGACGATGAGACCCTGGGGTGCGGCGGCTATCTCCAGCAAGCCGTCGCGGCCGGGGCCGAGGTCCACGTGGTACTCATGACCAACGGGGAGTACCCCGAGATCTCCGTCGTGCTGTTCGAGGAGACGGTGCACCCGCGCCCGGCGTCCTACGTGCGCCTGGGCTACACCCGGCAACGAGAGTCCGTCCGGGCCCTGCGCTACCTGGGTCTGCCCGACCGTCACATCGTGTTCCTCGGGTACCCCAATCAGTACCTGGACAAGATGTGGGAGCCTGCCCACTGGGGATCGGTGAGCCCGGTGCGCTCCCGCCGCACCCAGGCCACGCACTCGCCGTATGCCAATTCCCTCACCCCGCAAGCCGTCTATTGCGGACAGGCGGTGGTGGCGGATGTCGAGCGGGTGCTCGCCGCGGTGCGACCCGATGTCGTGGTGACCGTCCACCCGAGTGATCTGCACGTCGACCACTGGCCCACCTACGCCGTCGTGCGCTTCGCGCTGGAGGAGCTGTCACTGCGGGGGCAGGGCTTCGCGCGCCGCGCCGCAGTGTACACCTACCTGGTGCATCGCAGCCACTGGCCGGTCCCGCGGCACTACCGACCGTGGCTGCCCCTGGAGCCACCCGCCTCGCTCCCCGCGCTGCGCAACACGACCTGGCATGCCCTGCCTCTGACCCTGGCCCAGACCATCGACAAGTACAAGGCCACGGGGCACTACCGGACACAGGGCGGCACGCTCGACCCGCTGCTGGCCTCGTTCTCCCGCGCCAACGAGTTGTTTGGCACGATCCCGATCCGGCGATGGTCGGCCTCGCCGCGCGTGTTCCCGACGCTGGTGATCCGGGACCCGCAGGCAGATCTCGACTCTGCGGTCCTGCAGCCCTCCGGTGACATCCTGCACGTCGACATGGCGACGCAGGAGGACCACATGGTCTTCGAGGTCACCACGCGGGGTGACGTGAGTCGCAAGATCGGGTACCATGTGCTCGTGCATGCGGGGAGCGGTCAACCCGCGAGCCGGGTCATCTCGCTGTTCGAGTGGCAGGGGCCGATTGCGCGAGGCCTGGTGCTGCGCGACGACCGCCCCAAACGGGTCCCGGCGGAGGACATGGAAGTGACGGCCGTCGGCGACCTGTCGCGGCTGGTGGCCCCCCTGCGCATCCCGCGTACGGGCCCCGCCTTCTTCACCATCCGCGCCTGGACGACGCACGGCCGCCGCACGGTCGACCAGACGACGGTGGCAACGTACCGCATCCCCGCGGCCGGACCGGCCACGCCACACGGAGAGAAATGATGCTCCCCACGATCCGGATCGGGAGCCGTGACATCACGCGACTCGTGATCGGCGGCAACCCCTTCAGCGGCGGGTCGCACCTGTCCGCGGAGATGGACCGCGAGTTCATCGACTACTACAGCAACCAGAGCATCGTGGCGACGCTCCTGGAGTGCGAGGCCCAGGGGCTCAACACGATGCAGTCGCGCGGCGACCGCCACATCCTGCGCGCCCTGGTGGAGTACCGCAACGCCGGCGGCACGCTGCAGTGGATTGCCCAGACCGCCAGCGAGCTGGCCGACCTCCCCGGCCACGTACGACAGCTCGCCGCGGCCGGCGCGATCGGCATCTACCACCACGGCAGCCGCACCGACGCCCTGTGGCACGACGGGAAGATCGACGAGGTCAAGCCGCTGCTTGCCACCATGCGCGAGTGCGGAGTGTTGGTCGGCCTCGGGACCCACCTGCCGGAGGTCGTGGAGTACTCCGAGGAGAAGGGGTGGGACGTCGACTTCTACCTCACATGCCTGTACGCGCTGACCCGCCACCGGCGCGAAAGCCCTTTGGTGAGCGGACGGGTTCAGCAGGAGTGCTTCGAGGACACGGACCGCGAGGCGATGTGCCGCACAATCCGCGCGACCCCCCGGCCCTGCTTCGCCTTCAAGGTGCTGGCGGCCGGTCGGCATTGCGCCACCCCGCAGGACGTCGCGGCCGCCCTCGAGTTCGCCTTCGCCAACATCAAGCCCACCGATGCCGTCATCGTGGGGATGTTCCAGAAGTACACCAACCAGGTGGCGATGAACGCTCAGATCGTCCGCGAGCTGTGCTCGCGAGGGTTGTGAGGCGGGGCCCGACCGGGCCTCGACCCCCATGCGTGAAGGAGCTCTGTCATGTCCAAACTAGGGATCGCCGTGCTCGGATATGCCCACGGTCACGTCAGCACATACTCCGCCGGCATCAAGACCTATGATGACTGCCAGCTTGTGGCCTGCTGGGACCACGATGAAGCTCGCGGCAAGGAGCGCGCCACGAGCTTCGAGATCGAGTATTCGCCGCTGATCGAGGATGTCGTGAGCCGCAGCGATGTGCAACTGTGAATCATCGGGGCCGAGACGAACCGGCACGCGGATGGTGTCATCGCGGCCGCCGAGGCCGGCAAAGACGTCATCCTCCAGAAGCCGATGGCCCTCAGCCTGGCGGACTGCGACCGCATCATCGAGGTGGTCGACCGCACCGGGATCTGGTTCTCACTGGCCTTCCAGATGCGCTATGACCCGGCGAATGTGCAGATGAAGCAGCTCGTGGACGCCGGCGCCGTCGGCCGCGTCATCGCGGATCTGCGGCCGCCGCGGGAGGAGAA
>CAZIWQ010000270.1:0-1835 GCA_964542355.1 uncultured Armatimonadia bacterium | reverse complement strand
GGAGTCGAGGGCGCCGTCGGCCGCGTCGGCATCGTCCGGCGACGCCACTGCCTGAGTCTCCTGTTCAACGAGGCGTTCGCCACCGGCGGGTCCTCCTGGCACATCGACCCGGTGCAGAACATGGGCATGTGGATGGACGATGCCAGCCATGCCGCCGACTGGTTACTGTGGATGATGGGCGAGCCGGTCAGTGTCATGGCCGAGGTCGACAATGTCCTGACCCATGTCGCGCCGGACGACACCGGAATGGCCATCTACCGGTTCCGCAACGGGGAGATGGGCTTCTTGTTCAACAGCTCGGTGATCTGGACCTCGGAGAGCACGGTCGAGATCTACGGCGACAAGGGCGTCATCATCGAGAACTACGGCGATGGGCCGTCGTGCGCGGTGCCGCCCCCGCCGGGAGCGATTATGCTCAAGCTGTACCAGGTGGACAAGCAGGCCGACGGCTGGCAGGTGCTCCCGGCCGAGATCCCTTCCAGCCAGGGAGTACGCATCACCAACGTGACACGCAACATCCTGGATGAGTACATGGCCGGCAAGGTGCAGGTGGATGCGCGTGCGGGGAAGATCAGCACAGGGATGATCCTGGGGGCGTACCAGAGCGCGCGCGAGGGCCGGCGGGTGGCGCTACCGCTGGCCCCCTAGCGGAGGGTGATGTTACGAACACAGCCAGGCAAGCCGAGGTGCTGGCGTGGATCGACGAGTCGATCCGCATGATCGAGAACGCGCAGACGGACCAGCAATGGCAGGCGGTGCGTGAGCACGTTGCCCACGGCTGGGGGACGCTGCTCACCGGCGTGCCGTTTGGCGGCGTGGTGTTCGGCCTGGTGGAAGCGCGCGCCGAGAGCCTCGTGGCCGCGATGACGCCGGAGCAGATCAAGACGGACATGCTCCCCAGCCTGCGTGAGATGCGCGGACGGTATGAGGGGGCATCCGCGAACGTTCCCACGCCTGTGCCACCTCCGCTGCCCGGCAGGCCTGCCGCGCCGGCGGTACCCGGTGCTCCGTCGGCACCGACCAACACCCCGACGCGTCCCGGGTGCTTTGGCGGGGCGGCCGTCGTCGTGCTGCGGGCACTTGGGTTGCGGATCGGGTGACGATTGGGCGATGCCGCCCGTTGGGCCTGGCGTGCCCGTGTCGCATACGATGACTGTGCTACACCCGTAGGAGGAGAGAGAGCCGGATGAGTGACAACATCGAGTTCGTGCGCAACTACAACGATCTGAGCACCGACCGCGGGTTCCAGTTCGAGTTCCTCTGCGACCGCTGCCAGACCGGGTTCCGCACGCCGTTCAAGGCCTCCGTGACCGGCACCATCTCGACGGTCCTCGACACCGCTAACAGCCTGTTCGGTGGCGTGCTGGGTCGGGCCGCGGACGTCAGCGAGCATGTCCGCTCCGCCGCCTGGGAGCGGGCGCATGATGAGGCCTATCGCGCAACCGTGACGGAGCTCAAGCCCGAGTTCGCCCAGTGCCCGCGCTGCTCGATCTGGGTCTGCCGCAAGAGCTGCTGGAACGCCAAACGCGGCCTGTGCAAGGAATGTGCCCCCGACCTCGGCGTGGAGATGTCCGCGGCCCAGGCCAGCCGTTCGGTCGAGGAAGTCTGGGCTCATGCTGCGATGGCGGAGGAAGACAAGCACCTTGCTGCTGAGAACTGGCGGGAGACGATCCGCGCCACTTGCCCCAAGTGCGAAGCCCCGCTGCAGACGAATGCCAAGTTCTGCCCCGAGTGCGGGGAGAAGCTCAAGTCGCAGCGGCACTGCACCGAGTGCGGGGCCCTGATGGCGCCGGAGGCGAAGTTCTGCGCCGAGTGCGGCAAGAAGGTCGCGGAGT
>CAZIWQ010000269.1:2192-7846 GCA_964542355.1 uncultured Armatimonadia bacterium | reverse complement strand
CATCCTGCTGGACCGCATGGCGGACGTCTACCCGGCGATGGACTTCATGCCGCTGCACCGGCTCGGCTTCGAGCACTCCCACGGCGGGTACGGCCGGGGGCGCATTCAGGGCTGCCTGTGGGAGAACGACAACGTCTGGCTGGTGGCCCATGCCTATGACCACGTATTCGAGGCGATCCAGGGGGATACAGAGCTAGTCGCGTTCCTCAGCGCCCGCGCGCAGCAGCACAAGCTGGGAGACAAGGGCACGGCCGCGGCCATCTGCCGGCACATCGAGGATGACCTGCTTGTCTCGATGCTGGAGTCGTACAAGGACGGGCGCATTGACGGCAACCCGGCGCGCATGCGCAACCCCGCGGCCGCCGCCATCGCGCTCGATCGCGGCCCGGTGACGGGAGAGTGGCTCGACTACGTCTACGACCCGCGGTTCCCGACCGAGGCCTACCCGCAGAAGAACCCGGTGCCGGTGATGATGGTGGACTACCTGGACCGCGACGGGATGGGGGCGATGTGCGGTGGCTATGGCACGATGGTCTCCGGCACCATGCGCGACCTGGCGGAGACGCTGGCCGCCTACCCCGAGTACACGAAGCACAATCTGGTCACTGAGTACCCCAAGCTGCGCCAGTGCTACTTGATCGAGCCGCGCCTGAACGTGCTGGACGCGGTGATGCCCAACATCGGCGACAGCGGCGCCACGGGCACGTGGGGCCGGGTGGGGAACGCCGCGACCTTCGTCGCCGGCTACAAGCTCTTCGGCGACCCGCGGCTGGCGGCCCTGGCGTGGCACTACGCCGGCGGCGATCCGGAGAAGCTGCGCCTGCCCGGGGACATCTTCGCCGCCGACCCGGAGGCCCTCGCGAAGCAGATCGCCGCCGCGGCCACGAAGGTGCCGTTCCGCCTCCGGTCGGACCACCTGGGCCGCTATGGACAGGCCTACGTGCAGACCGAGAACGCCGCCAATGGCCGCGCGGTGTGGGTGCACCACGGCTTCGGCAAGGGGCACTCCCACACCGACTGCCTGACGCTTGGCCTGTACGCCAAGAACGTGGACCTGCTGCCGGAGCTGGGCTATCCGGAGTTCACCGGCTTCTGGCCCCAACGGGCCTATTGGTCCTCGCAGACAGTGAGCCACAACACCCTGCAGGTGAATGACTGCTTCTCCGGCGGGAGCCCCGGGGGCAAGCTGAGTCTGTTTGCGGTGCTCCCCCCGGTGCGCGTGATGGAGGTTTCGTCGCTCACGGCCTACCCCGGCCTCAAGACCTACCGGCGCACGGTGGCGCTCGTGGACATCTCGGCCGACGACAGCTACGTGCTGGATGTGTTCCGGGCACGGGGAGGGAAGAACCACCGGCTGAAGTACGGCGGCCCGGCGGCGGCGGCGCAGGTAATCGGCCTGAACCTGACGCCCCAGGAGGGGGGCACGTTCGCCGGAGCGGACGCCCCGTTCACCTGCGTCACCGGCCCCCGGGCGGACTTCTACAAGGCGAGCGGGTTCACGTACCTGTCGGAGGTGGCGCGCTCGGGGGCGGCGGTGGCTACGCCCTACACTGTCGACTGGAAGGTCGCGGACGCCCGCGGTCGCATCAAGGCGGGGGCCGAGCCACACCTGCGCGTGCACGCCCTCACGCCCTGTGACGAGGTGGCCCTCGCGAGCGGCCAGCCCCCGCAGAACAAGGCCGGCAACCCGAAGAGCCTGCGGTACCTCATCCAGAGCAGGCTCGGCGACAACGTGGAGAGCCAGTTCGTGACGATCCTGGAGCCCTACGACAGGACGCCCGTCATCACGGCCGTCCGGCGGCTCACGGTGGAGCACCCGGCAGACCCGAACTCGGTGGCCGCGGTTGCCGTGGAGCTGACCGGAGGCCGCACGGACATCATCGTCTGCTGTGAGGCGCCGACCGCGGTGCAGGTGGAGGGCGGCATCGCCTTCTCCGGCACCCTCGGGCTGGTGCGGATGGAGGGCGGACAGGTCAAGCAGATGCGGCTGATCGGCGGGACGCTGCTGCAGGTCGGCGCCGTCAAGCTCACCGCCCCGGTGGCCGCCTACACCGGGACGGTCACGGCGATCGATGCCAGCAATCCGGCGGACAACCGCGTCATCCTCGATCCGCCCCTCCCTGCCGGCGTGGACCTCGTCGGCCGCACCATCCACTTCCACAATGCCCTGCCCGAGGACACGAGCTACGACATCAAGGCGGTGGACGGGGCGGCGGTGTCGACCGGCGACATCACCCTCATCGCCGGCTTCGTCAACCCGCAGGACTACGCGGCCGGGTACAAGTACCTGGTGAACGTAGGAGACAAGTACGTGCTGCCCTGCCTGCTGGGGCTGGAGGGATGACCATGTGCGAGCGCCTCGTGCTGCCGGCTCTGCTCGTCCTGCTCGTCTCGGTCACACTGGCCGAGGCCAAGGATCACAGCCGCTTCGTGACCGCGCAGATGCGCGCCAATGCCATCGCCAACGCGCAGAAGCTCGCCTGGGCGACGGGCGCCCGCGACGCGGCCGTCGCCGCGGCTCAGCGGTGGGCGCAGCTCAGCGACGAGGCGCTGTGGGCCATCGTCCCGGGCCAGGACTTGCCGCGCGACATCCACGTCAGCCAGGCCTGCGGGTGCCCCAATTGCGGGAAGGCCATCGACAAGTTCGGGAACTACCCCTGGAAGGTGGACTACCGGGGCAAGCCGTGGAAGCTGCAGTGCCCCAACTGCGGGCAGGTCTACCCGAAGAACGATTTCGGCGCGTTCTATCAGACGGCACTGAATGAGCACGGCTGGTTCCGCAAGACGCTGGGCGACCGCTCCCTGCTCTTCAACTCCGAGCACCCGGACCCCGCCGACCCGCGGCACAAGGTCTTCGTCGATGATGGCTTCGGCATGCTGGACGCCAACGGCAACCGGTATACGGTGATTGCGGTGTATGCGTGGGCGGGGCAGTGGCAGGCGGTGCGGAGCGCGCTCGGCGTCCTCGCGCGCGCCTATACCCTCACCGGGGAGGCGAAGTATGCCCACAAGACGATGGTGCTGCTCGACCGCTTCGCCGACGTCTACCCGTCGCTCTACCTCGACGACCTGAGGAAGGTCGGCTTCTCGCGCTCCTATGCCGGGCCACCGTACCTGGGGCGGTTGGAGGATCACGGGTGGGAGAACGAGGTCGTCTGGACGGTAGCCCATGCCTATGACGATGTCTTCGACGGGATCGCGGGGGACGAGGACCTGGTGAAGTTCTGCTCGGATCAGGCCCGGCGCTACAAGCTCGGCGACAAGAGCAGCCTCGCCGCGATCTGCCGGCACATCGAGGATGACTGCCTGGTCAGCATGCTCAAGTCGTACAAGGACGACAACATCAGCGGCAACACGGCCCGCATCCGCAACCCGGTGGCGGCGGCGATCGCGCTCGACCGCGGTCCGGAGACCGTTAAGTGGTTGGACTATGTCTTCAGTCCGGGCTTCCCGATGCAGCCGTACGGGACTTCCGTGGCCGGCAACCCGATTCCGTACATGCTGGTCGAGGGCGCTGACCGCGACGGGATGGGAGGCATGTGCGGCGGCTACGGGCAGTTCGTCAGCGCCACCCTGCGCGACCTCGTCGACGTGCTGCGCGCCTACCCGGAGTACAAGACGGATATCGTCGCCGAGTATCCGAAGCTGCGGCAGTGCTTCCTGATCGATGCGCGGCTGAACTGTCTGGACGCCGCTCAGCCAACGCTGGGGGATAGCGGCGCCACCGGGGGTTGGGAGCGCGCCGGCCGGGTGGATACCTTCGTGCGCGGGTTCAAGTACTACCGCGACGCTCGCATGGCAACGCTGGCGGCCCACTACGCTGCTGGTGACCCGGCCAAGTACCGCCTCCCCGAGGACATCTACGAGCCCGACCCGGAGGCGTTAGGACGGGAGATCGTGCGCGTTGCGGGGGCCGCGCCGTACAAGCTCAAGTCCGACCACCTGGGCCGCTACGGATTGGCGATCCTGCAGACCGAGCAGCCGGTGGAGGGGCGGGCCCTGTGGATGAGCTACAGCCGTGGCCTCGGCCACTCGCACAGCGATTGCCTCAGCCTCGGCCTGTACGCCAAGAACCTTGACCTGCTGCCCGATCACGGCTACCCGGAGTACACCGGTCAGTTGTGGCCCAATCGGTACGCCTGGACCGCCCACAGCGTCAGCCACAACATGCTACTGGTGAATGACAAGTCATGCCCGAGCAGCCCGGGTGGGCGGCTGGAGTTGTTCGTGGTGCGGCCGCCCCTGCGCATCATGGAGGGGAGCTCGAAGACCGCCTATGGCGGCATGGCGGCCTACCGCCGGCTGGCGGCACTGGTGGATGTCTCTGAGACGGACAGCTACGTAGTCGACGTCTGCCGCGCGCGAGGCGGCAAGAACCATCGCCTGATCTACGCGGGTCCGGCGCAGACCGCAACCCTCCGCGGCCTGCCCCTGACCAGGCAGCCGACCGGCACCTTCGCCGGCCCGAATGTCAAGTTCGCCGAGTTCTACGATGGCCCGGTCGCCGGCTACGCAGGCAGTGGTTTCATGTACCTGTACGACGTGGAGCGCTCCGGCCAGCCGGTGACCGGGCCCTACACCGTGGACTGGAAGGCCGAGGACCTGCGCGGCCGCATCGCCACCGGCAAGGAGCCACACCTGCGCCTGCACGCCCTCACCGCCTGCGATGAGGCGGCACTGGCCAGCGGCGACCCGCCCCAGAACAAGCCCGGCAACCCGCGCTGCCTGCGCTATCTCCTGCAAAGCCGTCTCGGCGAGAACGTGCAGAGCCAGTTCGTCACGGTGCTGGAGCCGTACGAGAAGACCCCGTTCATCAAGGCCGTGCGGCGGCTGCGGGTAGAGCACGCGGCCAACCCCGAGACCGTGGCCGCGATTGCGGTCGACCTCGCCGACGGGCGGACGGACGTGGTCATCAGTTGCGAGGAGCCGACGGCGGTCAAGGTCGAGGGCGGCGTTGAACTCAACGGCCAGTTCGGGCTGGTCCGCCTCACAGGCGGCAAGGTGACGATGATGCGCCTGGTCGGGGGCACCCTCCTGCGGGCCGGGGAGACCACGATCACCAGCCCGGTGGCGCGCTATGAGGGCACCATCACGGCGGTTGACGTGGGCGACCCGGCGGACAACCGGGTGACGCTGGAGCCGGCGCTGCCGGCCGCAGGGCTGGTCGGCGACACGATCCACTTCCTGAACAGCCTGCCGGAGGACACCAGCTACGAGATCAAGGCGGTCCGTGGCAATGTGCTATCGACCGGCGACATCACCCTCATTCAGGGCTTCAAGAACCCGCAGGATTTCGCGGCGGGGTACAAGTACTTCGTCAATCCCGGTGAGAGGTGGCGCGTCGCAGCGACCGCGCAGTATGACGGGCCGTAGGGAGTTCTCCGTACTTCGCCAGGCAGTTCGTCATCACCGCCAGGCAGATCTCAATCGTGGTATCCACGTTCATGACGAGCGCATGGGTGCCGCTGCGGTTGCCCGACATCTCGATCAGCAGCGAGACGGGCACCCCCTGCTCGGCGGCCCACAGGAACAGGTTGGGCTGGTTGGGCGCCCAGTTGAGCTCCACGAACTTGCCCACCTGGCGGTACTCGGTCGAGTACGGCACCTGCGCGAGGTAGCGCTCCTCGATGCGTTCGTCTATCTCGCGATGGATG
>CAZIWQ010000269.1:0-2182 GCA_964542355.1 uncultured Armatimonadia bacterium | reverse complement strand
CTCGGGGATCGGGAGGAAGACGTCGACGATATCGATCAGCTCCCGGTCGCCCCGGTGCGGCTTGAGCACCTCGTAGTAGGCGGTGTGGAAGTCGAGCATGCCGATCGGGCGCAGTTGGTGGACGAGCTCCTGCGCGATCCGTACCTCCGGCTCCGAAGCGGGCGCGGGGCCCTTGAAGTCGAAGTCCCACGGCTGCCAGATGTCTTCGCCCCCGGTGAACCCCTCCCAGACGAAGTCGGCGTTGCGGTTGAGGTCCACCCCGTTGGCGTTGTGGCGGAAGTCCATGTCATAACCGTACGGGTTGAGCTGCGGGATGAGCTTGAGGAAGTAGCGGTCCGGAGTGAGGCCTTCCGGCGGCGCGTCGCCGGCCAGCAGCTCCGCCAGGTGCAGCAGGCCGTAGCCGGCCTCCCACTCCCAGCCGTGCATGCCGTTGTGGAAGAAGAAGGCGGGGCGGCCGGGGGTGCCGATGTTGAGGCTAGCCAGCGGCCGTCCGTCGCTGCAGGCGCCCTCCTCGACATATGTCAATCGCGGCAGCCGCTGCGCCAGCCGCTGCATCTCAACCCGCAGCTCGTCATACGGCAGCTTGCGCGGGTAGTGCTTGCCATAGCGCACCGAGCCACCGATGAGGTTGCCGAGGAACAGGTACTTGTTCGTGCTGCCCCAGGAGTCGAAGTACGGCGGTGAGGGGCTGAGCAGGTCGTGCGCCATGATCCGGCCCTCGCCCACCCGCTCCTCGATCAGCATGGCCTCGTCGTTGATCGTCGATACCCCCAGGACCGTCGTGCCATCTCCGCTGCGCAGGCCCGTGATCTGGCGCTGGTAGTACTGGTTGGCGTGCAGGTGGTTGTAGATGCCGCCTGCGACCTTGCCGAACCAGGGCGTGACATCACCGACCTCAAAGCCGCGCGTGAGGTCGCTTTCGGCACAGATGCGGATGCCGGGGTGCGACGGGTCGCCGGGCGGGAGGAAGGTCTTGGTCAGCGGCAGGCCACGGTCGCGGGCATACTCGAACAGGCACGAGGCGACGGTGCCGCCCGCCGCCGCGAAGCGCCGGACCGCGGAGTAGTCGAGCTTGTCGATGTGGTCCCGGCGCCGCACCATCGTCACGACGTGCGAGTAGGCGCGCAACACCTCGACGCTGTGGTCGGCCTCGAGGAGGGACAGATCGGTGACCCGGCCGGGGTAGAGCAGCTCGAGGCTGCGTGTCACCTCGCCGCCCGGGCAGTCGCTGAGCACGCAGATAGAGACGTCGTGGGTCATCAGTCACCGGCTCACTTTCTTGATGGTTCCGAGTTCCGGTAGGGAGCTACCAGTCAGTTGACATCGCCCAGGTACCTCTTCTCCGGCTCGGGCAGCGTCGGTAGCCACGCCCGGAGCACCGACGGATAGATGCGGCGGTGAGGGAGCTCCGCCAGCGGCACCCACTCGATCCCGGTCTGCGCCCAGTCGCCCTCGTCGTCGCCGAGCGGACCCATGTGCGGCTGGCAGCCCGGCACGAGCTGGCAGGTGAACATGATCTCGACCTGGTGAAAACGGCCATCCTGCTCAGCGAACTCGTGGTGACTGCCGATGTAGTCGCGGGCGCCGACCATCTCGCCCACGATGACTTCGCAGCCCAGCTCTTCGCGACACTCGCGCTGCAGGGCCTCGACCATCGTCTCGCCGAAGCGCTGACCCCCGCCGGGCAGGAGCAGGAACTCGCCGAGCGGGTCCTCGTTGACTGTCACGAGCACCTTGCCGTCGCGCACGATGATCGCCTTGACGGAGTTGCGGACGCGTGGTGGCTCGGCCATCTCGGCACCTGCTCCTTTGACGTGCGGCCATGGGTTCCGGTGACGTGGTCGTTGCGGGCCGGGCTCAGCACATAGCGGGCATGGCGGTCGACCCCGGCAGACCGTCTTCCGCGCGGGCGGACGTCAGACCTGCCCCGCCGCCGTTGCCGTCGCCGTGGCCGTTGCCGTGGTAGGAGCGGTCACCAGACCGCGAGCCGTTGCCGTGCCGTCTCCGTGGCCGTCGCCTTGGCCGTTGCCGTGGTCGTAGCCGTGGTAGGAGCGGTCCCCTGACCGCGAGCCGTTCGCCGTGCCGTCCCCGTGGCCGTCTGCCGTTGCGCTTGTCCTTGCCCTTGCCGTTGCAGAATCCCTAAGCTCCGTCAAGGCCGTTGTCATCGGCTACCTGCCGACGT
>CAZIWQ010000268.1:0-7853 GCA_964542355.1 uncultured Armatimonadia bacterium | reverse complement strand
AGCCCGCGCCAGAGCGGAGCATGCGAGCCGTACAGCCCCTGCCCGCTTGTCGGGTAGTTGAGGAAGACCCGGTGGGCTAGCCCAATCCGGTTCACCTGGCATGGCTGCAGGGCGTCCCGCAGAGCGGGACAGGACCCCGCAGGCCTTGCGTGGGGCCCCTTCAGCCCACACGACAGGCTGACACCCCACGCCGATGTGGTGAGCGAGCAGTTCTGGGGCCGGCTCGCGTGGTTCCCCCTCACTTCTCACTTCTCACCTCTCTCCCCGCCGCCAGGCAAGGCCCGCGACGGGAAGCTCTCCAACGCAGCGCGGGGGCCGCGCCTGACACCAGGCACGCAGGGCCCCCCGATCACACACCGCAATGAGGATACCGCACATGGCTTACTCTCACGCGCTCGCGATGCTGGTGCTCCTGGCCGCACTGATCCCTTCCCTGCCGGCCTACGCGCAGGACCGGCAGGATGCCACCGGGGCGACCAACGAGAGCTTCGAGGACAGCGCGGCGGCGGTAGCGCACCTGGGGCTGAAGCCGGCCGTGTGGGACGTGTCCGGGGGCGTGCTGAGGACCCGCAACGGCGCCCGGGGCATGGCGACCTTTGAGTTCGGCCGCGACAACTGGGGCGACTACCAGGTGGAGTTCCGGGTCAAGCGCCTCGCCCTCAACCCCGCGGACCAGCACTTCGGGCTGATCCTCCGGCAGAGCGCGGAGGGCAGCCTGCGGTTCTACTGTCGCGGCGGCAGCATCCTCGTGCTCGAGCAGGCCGGCGGCCGGGAGATCCGGCACACCGAGTTCGCGAAGCTCCCCCAGCCTCTGGGAGTGGGTGAGGCGGCGGCCTGGACCACCTTCGGGGTAAGCTGCTCCGGCAGTGAGGCCCGGGTCTACGAGAACGGGACGCTGCTGGGCACTCTCACCGGCATCCTGCCGCGCCACGGCACGGGGCAGTTCTACGCCTACCAGCTCGAGCTGCTCCTCGATGACTTGAAGATCGGAGGCGGGCCCGGCGCGCCCGCTCCGACGAGCCAGGCGGCACTCGACACCCCCAACCTGGTCGCCAACAGCAGCTTCGAGTTCTGCACCGAGCCGGGCTTGGCCGACTACTGGGGCTGCCCGCACTGGGGCCTGATGGATGTTCACTGGATTCTCAACCTCGACGAGTGGCACCGCTGCTTCGGAGCCGATGATACCACCGCGTATGCGGGGAAGCGCAGCTTCCGTGTCCGCAACCTCGGCGCACAGAGCGGGCCGATCCTCGCCAACGGGGGCCTCACTCTGTGGTCGTGCTGTCTGAGCACGGCCCCGGGCGAGCCGTACGTGCTCTCCGCCTATCTGAAGGGCCAGCCCGCCGGCGTCAAGGTGAGCTTCGGCGGGCAGCAGCTCACACTGACCGACACGTGGCACAGGTACAGCGTCCCCTTCGTGCGGACCGACGGCAAGAGCCCCTATCAGGACATGATCCGCGTGTACCCGGCGTCAGAGGGGACCTTCTGGATCGACGCGGTGCAGGTCGAGAAGGGCAAGTCGGCCACGCCCTACACGCCCTCGCTGAAGGATGCGTTCCTGGACGCCCGGTCAGGCGGGCAGAGACAGGTCCGCCCGGTGCCACGGCTCAAGCTCCCCCGGCTGGAGGCCCGCCCGCAGCTCGATGGCAACCTGAGCGAGACCTGCTGGGGGCAGGCGGCGCACGTGGACCTGTCGCTCACCGATGGCCGGCCGCCACAGGAGCCAACCTCCGTGGCCGTGTTCTACACCGGCGAGGGCGTGTACCTCGGGTTCTGCTGCCGCGACAAGGAGGCTGGCCGCAACACATGTCGTGAGACGCGGCGAGATGCGAGCGTCTGGAACGATCCCTCCCTCGAGATCTTCCTCGACCCCCGCCTCACGCGCTCCCGGTACTACCATCTCGTCGTGAACCAGCAGGGCGTGCAGTACGATGCCGCCGGTGTCGATGACTCGTGGAACGGCCGCTGGCAGGCGGCGACGCGGACGGAGCCCGGGGCCTGGTACGCCGAGGTCTTCCTGCCCTTCAGCGACTTGGACCTCGACTGGACGACGGGCGAATGGTGGGGGGTCAACCTGTGCCGCGAGAACCATCGCCTGCAGGAGGCTAGCTGCTGGTCGCCCACCTACGGCGGCTTCCATGTGCCGGACCGCTTTGGCCAGGTCGGTCTGGACGCGGCCACGCTGGCACCCTATCTGCAGCGTCGTGCCGGCCAGGGCTCGGCGGCGGTGGCCGCCCGGCCGCCGGGCGCTCCCGCCGCGATGGTCAAGGTCGCGGGCAAGCCCTTCCTGCCCTTCGGGTTCTACTGGGAGGGGCCGACCCCGCCCGAGCTGTTCGACTACCTGGCCCGCAATGGTTTCAACGCTATCTGCATCTGCGCCCCGCGATCGGGGGACCGCCATGGTGCCCTGCTGGCCGCCCTGGACGCGGCGGCGAAGGCCGGGATGAAGGTTGTCGTGGAAGTGCCGGCCCAGGGGGCCGACAAGGAGCGGGCGGCGGCGCTCATCAAGGAATGCCGGCAGCATCCCGCCCTGCTGGCCTGGTGCCTGTTTGACGAGGTCTTCACCGCCGCGTGGGGCAAGGCGAACTACCAGGCGGTGTGTGACACCTACCGCGAGATGAAGCAGTTGGACCCCGACCACCTCATCTGCCTGGTGGAGAACGAGTACGGTCTGGGGTACCTCAAGGGCAAGAACCTGGACTTCCCCGGTGACGTGGTCTGGATCGACTACTACGCCTACCCGCCCTCCGGCAACCTGGCGGCTACGACGGACTACGTGAAGACCATGGCCGCGATGGCCGCTAAGCCACAGCAGCCCTGCTGGCTCTGCCCGCTGGGAGGCGGCTATGCCTTCTGGGCGAGCCGCGAGTACACCCCGGCGGAGGCGGAGTTCTCTACCTACACCGCGCTCGTCAACGGCACCACCGGCTTCCTGTTCTTCGCCAGCCACCCGCGCAGCCCGTCGCTGTGGGCGAAGCTGAAGCAGCTCGCGCAGGAGGCGCGCGCCCTCACGCCGGTGCTCGCCACCGGCACCCCGCTGCCTGGCGTCGAGTGCTCGGAGGGGGCGGTCCAGTACCTCGCACAGCGCTGCGGCGAGCGCCTCTACGTGATCGCGGTCAACGGCTCGGCACAGCCCGTGCGGGCACGCTTCAACCTCGGTGCGCTCGCGCTGACGGGCCAGGCAGCACAGGTCGAGTTCGAGAACCGGAGCATCGCGCCGGCCGGTGCCCTCCTCGAGGATGACTTCGCCGGCTACCAGCGCCACGTCTATGTCCTGACACTGCATAGGTAGCACATGGGGGGGATGGCCCCCCGCCCTACAGGCGGCGACGGCAGCGGTGAGGGCGAACAGGGATTTCGACCGGTCGCGCGATCTGCACGCGTTTTTCGACCCAGATCCATGGTTTTCGACCCTGGCGCGTGATATAGTGGTGTGCGGCTGCGCTGACGCGAACACGGGTCTCTTGGACCAGGGGAGAGGGTTCTCCGCCAATGGAGCTGGGGCAGACCACGATCACGGTGTTCCAGGACAGGAGCGTCCCCAGCGGCACCAGGCTGTCTGGCTGGGCGGCGCTTGTTCACGCGCTCGCGATTGCGGGACCGGTCCGGCGGCCCAGTTGCGTCTCGGAGCAGCACGTTCAGGGCAGTCAGCGGGAGGAGGGGGCCTGGACCGTCTATGACAGGCGCTACTGGCCCGGCGATACGTTCTGCGATCACCTGACCTTCGCGCTCCGCCACGAAGAGCTGGACCTTCTGATCCTCAAGCGGGTGTTCGAGTCCGTGCCGCCGGCGGTGATCGAGGCCATCGTCCGTGCCGCACCGACCGGCACTGCGGCGCGCCGCGCGTGGTATCTCTACGAGACCATGCTCGGTCGACACCTTGACGTCGAGGATGGGCGGCGAACCACCGCCATCGATCTCCTGGACCCCAGGGTCTACTTCACGGGCAAGCCACGGCTCTCGAAGCGGCACCGCGTGCGCGACAACCTCCTGGGTACCGGCCGGTTCTGCCCCCTCATCCGGCGTACGAGAGCGCTCGCGGAGTTCCTCGCGCTCGACCTTCCCGCCAGGGCGCGGGACACCGTGGGACGCACCGGCGGGCATCTGGTCGCGCGCGCCGCCAGCTTCCTGTTGCTCGCCGACACGCGGGCCAGCTTCGCGATCGAGGGCGAGCGTCCGCCGCGCAGCCGGCTGGAGCGATGGGGGAGGGCGGTGCTCCAAGCCGGGAAGAGCCGCCTCACGCTCGATGAGATCACCCGCCTGCAGCGCGTCCTTATCGAGGATACGCGGTTCGTCCGCGCCGGTCTGCGTCCCGACGGCGTCTTCCTGGGCGAGCGCGACCACCACGGAGACCCACTCCCGGAGTTCATCGGAGCGCGGCCGGGTGATCTCGACGGCCTGATGGACGGCTTGCTGGAGGCGAACGATCGCATGCGCGAGGACGGCATCGACCCCGTACTGAACGCGGCGGCCACTGCCTTCGGCTTCGTCTACGTTCACCCGTTCCAGGACGGCAACGGCCGTATGCACCGGTGTCTGATCCATCACGTCCTGGCCGAGCGCGGCTTCACGCCGCCGGGGATCGTGTTCCCGGTGTCGTCGGTCATGCTCGACCGCATCGCCGATTACCGGGCAGCATTGCAGTCTCACTCCGGCCCGCTGATGCCCTTCATCGAGTGGCGCCCCACACGGGAGCGCAACGTCGAGGTACTTAACCACACTGCCGATCTGTACCGCTACCTCGACTGCACCGCAGAGGCTGAGTTCTTGTATGCATGCGTTGCGCGCACCGTGCTGCACGACCTGCCGCGTGAGATCGACTACCTGCGCCGACACGACGAGGCCATCCGCCGGATCATGGATGCGGTCGAGATGCCGAACCGGCTTGCCGAAGACCTCGTGATGTTCGTCCGGCAAAGCGGCGGCGCTCTGCCGAGGAAGCGCCGGGAAGGCGAGTTCCGCGAACTGCGCGATGACGAGGTGGCGCAGATCGAGGGTGCCGTCAACGATGCCTTCGACGGTTTCGATGCCGGCTCCGACCCTGCGGCTAGTCCCCGAAGTACGGCTTGAGCATGATGTAGTTGAGCGCCGTCTCCGTTCCGGGGGCGGCCTCGGCGTCCGTGAACGTGACCGGAAACGAGGGAGCGGTCGCGCGGAAGCGGACGTGGTGCAGGTTGATCCGGACCAGCTTGTCGTTGGCCTTCGAGCCGGAATTGCGTCGGTCGACGAACACGTACGACTTGTCCGGGATGAGCTCCGCACCGGCGCCGAGGACGGCGCTGAGTTGGTGCAGCTTGGGGTCGACCTTGCCCGCGACCATGTCCTTGTGGTCGGCGGTAATGAACTGGAGTGTGTAGACCTTGCCCGGGGTCAGGCCGGTGGCGGACTGGGTGAGCGTGCTCGGGCGCTGTGCGCCGCGCTTGAAGACACAGAACGTGTCGCCGGTGCCACCGGAGGCGCCCCAGCGCGCCTGGCTGCCCTTCCCGTAGCCGGGGAAGCTGCCGGCTCGGATCGCATCCGGCGGGTCAGCAGTCCACTGCTTGAGCCCGTCAACGAAATCGCAGTTGCGCAGGTGCCCGGGCGAGTAGCGGTACCCGTACGTCTGCGAGAGCAGCTTCGTGTTGCCCTCGACACAGTAGTGCCGCAGCAGCCGGAACGACCACCGGTAGAGCTCCTCGTCGTCGTAGTAGCTGCCCCAGTACCCCGTCATGCCCAGGTCCTTGAAGACGGGATGGGTGGCGACGAGGTTGAGCTGCATGTCGAGGTAGTACTTGAAGTCCACCTCCGGGTTCCCGTCGAGGGAGATGATGGGAATCTGGTTGAAGTTGCCGAACAGCATGCCCGTGCCCGCGACGGCGTGCGGGAAGTACTCGCCGAACCGCTGCATGGTGTCGACGACGCGATCGTTGAGATAGCTGACGGCGTCTTCCTCAGTGGGGCGGCTGTGGCAGTAGGCCTCGAAGAGGAGGCGTCCCCCGGCCGCGTTGAGGGCTGCGCTCATGAAGTCGTTGTGGATGCCGGGGATCCCGGGCTTCCCGACAATCCACGTGTAGCCCCGCCGTCCCTCGGGGTTCTTCAGGAGCCGCAGGGCCTCAGCGTAGCATGTCAGGCTCGGGTGGCCGAAGAACTGCTCGTCGGCGGTGAACCCGTCGTACCAGGGCGCGGTCATCCCCGGGCTCTTGGACATCCGTTCGACGAGGTCGGCGGCATCGCGCGGAGAGGTGGTGCCGACGTTCGCCAGCCACTTCAGCCCCCGGCGGCGCAGGTCGGCACGGTGCTCCTCCGGGACGTTGCCGCCGTTGAGGGTCGTCACCGCCGGGAACACGTGCTTGACGTGGAAGTCCCAGTCGTACTTGCCGTTCTGCGGCACCTGGCTGCTGGCGCAGGCCGGGTAGTTGAAGATCTCGGCGATGGACCGCACCACGATCTTCCCGCCTGAGGCCGCGCCGCTGACCACGAGGTCGTGCTTCCCCCGGGGCAGCTCGCGGAACGCTTCCAGCCGGTCAGTGGCGGCAGTCACGACCGTGTCATCCGTCCCGACGACGACCTTCAGCCCCGGATCGGGCGCCCCCGTCTCGACCTTGATGAACACCCAGCCGTCCCGGACGGTGCTGAACGCGAACGGCTGCGGCGCGGCGGCGGCCTGCAGCGGCTGTGCCAGCACCTCGACCACCAGGTTGTTCAGTCGGCGGTGCGCGGAGACGTCCACCTCGGGGAGCGCCGCCAACGTGATGGCGTGCGTGAGGTCGAACACCTTCTCCTGCGTGGCCTGCTCGACGATGGCCACACGGAGCCGGTGGCTGCCCGCCGCGATCCCGGACAGGTCCACGCTGTTGAGCTCGCGCGCAAGCGGGTACTTACGGACCGTCTGGTCGTCGATGGTGTAGACACACTCGTACCCGGCGAGGGCGCGCTCGGTCTTGCCGAAGAAGCGGAAGGTCATGCGCGGATCGGCCAGAGGGATCTTGCCCAGCAGTGGCTCCCAGGCGACGAGCCGGGGACGGGTCTGCTCGACCAGGAGCCGCGAGGCCGAGCTCTTGGCCAGCGCGCCCGCGCTGACGGCCTCCAGCTTGACCCGGGCAATCCGGACCTCACCGACATAGTCGATCGCGAAGATGGCTACCCCGTAGCTGCCGTCCTTGCTCTCCTGTAGCGCGAAGGTCTGCTCCAGGTACTGCCACCCATCGGTGTTCTCGGGGAAGGACTTGATCCCGCCCTCCTTGTACCAACCGCTGTTGTGGACGATGATCCCGCAATGCGCGCTCTTGAAGCCCCGGGCCTTGACATAGGCGCTCATCTTGTACGTCTCACCGGCGATGATCTGCTGGTCGTACTGGCGGCAGCTAGACCTGACCCCCTTCAGCCCCTCCGGGTTGCTGAATACGAGGGCGCCGGCGTTGTCCGGCCCACCGGTCGGGTCAAAGCCGGTATTGCTCCCGCCCTTCTCCCAGAACATCGGGAAGCTGAGCTGCTCGGCCTCGAACGCCCCGTTGAGCAGGAGGTTCTCACCCGGCTTCACTGCCGCGGTGACAACGCTTGCCGAGACCAACAGGATTGGGAGGATCAGGCTTCTGTGCATGTCGTTCCCCTTCCGTGCAGTTAGGATCGCTTCAGTCCGAGATGGCGTCTAGATGCCCGACCGAGAAGACCACTTCCGGCCACTCCTCCGAGGTTCCGTCTTGGCGGCGTCTTCTCCTGCTGTGAATCGCTCGGCCCGGGCCGTTGCAGGGCCTCGCAGCAGAGAGCGGGTGAAGTGGACGTGTCGGCGGCGGAGCCGCCACGCCGTCAAGCCCCCGAACGGGGGGCGAAGCGAAGAGGAGGAAGGGGAGAGAGTGGCCGCCAACCACGGGTTA
>CAZIWQ010000267.1:0-7854 GCA_964542355.1 uncultured Armatimonadia bacterium | reverse complement strand
GCGGTCTTCTGGCGAAGGATCAGCATCAGCCGAAGGCGCTTGTATGCGGAATGTGGTCCTTCGTCGCTGCGGCTTCTGCGAAGCCGCATTCGCTCCTCAGGATGACATCGGCCCGGAGGCCCGGTTCGTGCGTCCGCCGACGGGCTGGCCAAGCAACAGCGGCGTCGGGATGGCTCCGCTGCCACGTGCTGACGCGCCCACCGACGTTGGGCGGCGCCTCACGCACCGTACTCCCGCTCAGTGGTGCTGATGGCGTAGAGCTCGCCGGCGGCGTCCACCAGCGCTGTGGCGGTCAGCCACACGTCCAAGCTCCGGCCCTCCCGGGTGAGCCGTTGCGTGCGGCACGCCGCCAGAGCCTCGCCACGTCCGAGCCGCTTCAGTGTGGCCAGGGCTGCCTCACGCTGTCCCTCGGGGATCATGTCCCGGATGTTCATCGCCAACGCCGCTGCCTCGCTCCAGCCGTACAGCCGCTGGGCCGCCGGGTTCCAGGCCAGGATATTGCCCTCGAGATCGTGCATGACGACGGCATCGCTCGCATCGCGCACTACTACCGCCAACCGCCCCAGGGCCTCGGCGTCCCGCAGCCTCGCTTGCGCCCGCTTGACGGTGGTGATGTCGGAAAAGGCGATCACGGCGCCCTCGACCACGTTCTCCAGGGTGCGGTAGGGACGGATGGACAGCAGGTACCAGACGCCCTCCCGGGTCTGCACCTCGACCTCTCGCGGCGCTAGATCGTCCAACACGGCCTGCACGTCCGCTACGAGGCGGTCGTAGCCCACGAGATTGGTGACGAGGTGGCCCAGCGGTCGCCCCACGTCGGACAAGATCAGGTTGACCGCCCGGGTGGCGGCAGGGGTGAACCGCTGGATCCGCAGTTCGTCATCCACGAAGATGGTACCTATGTCGGTGGCGGCCAGCAGGTTGTTCATGTCATTGTTGGCCCGAGACAGGGCGGCTACCTTGGCTTGCAGCTCCGTGTTGACGGTGGCCAGCTCCTCGTTGACGGACTGTAGCTCCTCCTTGGAGGTCTCCAGCTCCTCGTTGGTGGACTGCAGTTCCTCGTTGATCGACTGCATCTCTTCGTTGGAGGCTGTCAACTCTTCGTTCGCGGTCTCGAGTTCCTCGTTGGTGGTCTGAAGGTAGTCTTCCTTGGCCCGCAGCTCCTGCTGCAACGCCGCGATGCGCGCGTCAGTCCCCGCGCGGTGCTCCGCGCCATCAATGGCGGCGGGCGCCGGGGCCGTCGCCGGCCCTTCCTCCAGGATGACAAGGAACCGGCGGGGCTCGGAAAGTCCTTCGGGGGCTGCCGCCACCGGCACGATGGTGAGCCCCACGGCAGCACAGTCGCCGTTGGTCTTGAGCTGCAGGCCCAAATCACGCACAGGCCGCCCGTGCGCCACGGCTCTGTGCAGGGCGGTGGTCAGACCGCGCCGCAGGCCCTCGCGGGCCATCTTCAGGATGTTCAGGTCCGCCTCACCTGGGGCGGGTTCGAGGTACCGGCCGGTGCGTCCCTGAAGATAGAGGATGTCCCCGTGTTCGTTGACGAGGGCACCCGTCGGGGAGTAGTGCTGCAGTAGTGCGCGTTCGGTCAGCTCTCGCAGCGGGGGCGTGGGGGCGCCAGGTGCGCTGCCGGGAGGTTGTGGTGCGGCCGGCTCCGCCGCAGAGGATGATGTGATCGGTCTCAGCAACGGGTGGCGTGCGCCGCGAGCACCGTCCCGGCGTAGGTATAGCTTCTGCTCGCTGTCCAGCGCCTCAAAGAGGTCGGTGAACTCGCCGACGGTTTCGGAAGTGCCCAGGAAGAGCACCCCGCCGGGGTTCAGAGCGTAGTGGAACAGCGGGATGAGGCGTTTGTGTAGTTCGCCGTCCAGGTAGATCATGAGGTTACGGCAAGATATCAGGTCGAGCCGGGAGAACGGTGGGTCTGCGATGACGTCCTGCTCGGAGAAGACCAGCAGGTCGCGGATGCCTTTGCGGACGCTCTGGGTGCCGGCGTCCGGCTCGTGGATGAAGTAGCGCGCCAGGTGTTCCGGTGAGACATCCGCGGCAATGCTGTCCGGGTAGACGCCGGTGCGGGCCTGCTCGATGGCCCGGCTGTCAAGGTCGGTGGCGAACACCTGAATCTTGGCGCTCTGCTCGCGCGTCTCACTGTGCGCCTGTAGCAAGATGGCGAGTGAATAGGCTTCCTCGCCGGTGGAGCAGGCCGGGACCCAGACGCGGATGGCGGCGTCGGGAGGTTTCCCGGCAAACAGGCGCGGGATCGCCCGTGCCTGCAGTGCTGAGAAAGCCGCCCGATCACGGAAGAAATGGGTGACGCCGATCAGGAGATCGCGGAACAGTGCATCCACTTCGTCCGGATTCTGCTGCATATAGCGTCCATACTCATCCAGGCGAGCGATCTGGTGGACGGTGAGGCGCCGCTCGATGCGGCGCACGATGGTGCTCTGCTTGTACTTGGTGAAGTCGTGACCGGTCTGGGCACGCAGAATGGCGAGGATCTTGTTGTGGTCATCTTCGCGCCTGACAGCGGACTGCGTGACCGGGCGGGGAGCCCTAACGAGGGCGCGCGTGGCGTAGGCGATGAGCTGGGCCGGCATCTCGGCCGGCGGGAGAACGTAGTCCGCCAGGCCGGTAGCGATGGCGCTGAGCGGCATGCCGCCGTACTCGGTGGATGCGGGGTTCTGGGCCATGGCCATGCCGCCCTCGCCCTTGACCGCTCGCAGCCCCAGTGTGCCGTCAGTGCCGGTGCCGGAGAGCACGATGCAGATGGCGTGTTGGTGCTGGTCCTGAGCCAGGGAGCGGAAGAAGTAGTCAATGGGGAGGCGATGACCGCGCAGTTCGACGGGATCCAGGAGGTGTAGCGCCCCGTCCAGCAGGGCCATGTCTCGATTGGGGGGGATGATGTAGGCGCAGTTGGGCTCGACGACCACCCCGTCCTCGACCTCGAACACCTGCATGCGGGTGTAGCGCCTGACAAGCTCGCAGAGGATGCTCTTGTGGTCGGGGGCCAGGTGCTGCACCAGGACAAAGGCCATGCCGGGGTCAGTGTCGGCGGGCATGCCGGAGAAGAAGGCCTCAAAGGCGGCCAGCCCACCGGCCGAAGCGCCGATGCCGACGATAGGGAAGCGCTTCTCCGGCGGCGTGTCCGGGTGCTCACCGGGTGCGGGTGGGGCCGCCGGATCGGCTGGCGCGATGGTCGGTGGTGGCTCGACCGGCTCCCCTAGCGGCGCTTGCACCTTCTGTTCCTGAGTGCTCTTTCCCTTCCCGGCCATGGCGTTCCTCCCCTGCATGGATGACGCTTGGCGCTCTGCGGACAACTGCGGCGTCGTGTCCAGGCTGCCCGCCCCAGCACACCAATGGACTTTTCCGCCCCTGACTGCCCCGATCATGTGTCATACATGGGACATCCCAATGGATTGTACCATACCCGCGGCTACGCGTCTATGGGAAGCCCCTCGCCTTCGCTGCCTCGCATCTCCCCGATCAGCCGCCCGGTCAGCTCGCGGCGATCACGTCGGCGATGGCCCTGAGCACATCGGGGAAGCTGAACGGCTTGCGCAGGTATGCCCGCGCTCCCATCTCGGCGAGCTCGCCCTCCACATGTGGCTCGATGCGTCCGGTGATCACGATGACCGGCGGTGGCGTGGGAAGCGACGAGGTGGCGGCGAGCACCTGGCGGCCGCCGCCACCGGGCATCAGGAGGTCGGTGATCACGAGATCGAACCGGTCTTCGCGCAACGCGGCCACGGCATCGAGACCATTGCCGACCGAGACAACTGTGTGTCCCGCCTGGCTGAGGCTCTCGGCGACGAGCAGTGCGATGTCCTCCTCATCCTCGGCAACAAGGATCCGCAGGGGGGGGGTGGCGAGCGGCGGGGGCGCCGTGGCGTGGCTGTCGCTCGCCGCCGGTGCCGGCCCCAGCGGCTCGTGCACCGTGAAGCGCAGCTCAACGGTGGTGCCCTCGTTGACGATGCTCGCAACGTCGATGGTCGCTCCGTGCGCCCGCACAATGCCGTGCGTGACTGACACCCCCAGCCCGGTGCCTGGCACGTCGCTCTCCCCGAGGCGACCTTTGGTCGTGAAGAACGGGTCGAAGATGCGCGGGAGGTCACCGGGGCGGATGCCGGTCCCCGTATCGGCCACCGTGGCGATGATCTCGCCGAGGCCCTCGCTCGCACTCTCGTGGCGGGTGGTGACCGTGAGTGTTCCGCCGGCGGGCATGGCGTGGCAGGCGTTGATGAACAGGTTGACGAAGACCTGCTCCAACTGGCCCTGGTCGGCGGCGATCCGCCGACCGGCGGTCTGCTCGCTCCTGACGACCGCGACGCCCGCGTTCTCCAACTGCCTCGTGACGACCCCGAGCGCCGCCTCAACGGCCGCCTCGATGGAGATCGCCTCGCGGACCGGCTCCCGGGGGCGGGCGAAGGTCGTCAGGTTCCGGCAGACGTCAGCGCCGCGCCGCGTCGCCCGCAGGACGAGGTCGGCCAGCTTCTCATACTCCCGCGACGTTTGGCTCAGCGCTGCCATCTCCGCCTGCAGCATCATGCCGGCCAGCAGGTTGTTGAACTCGTGGGCGACGCCGGCGGCGAGACCACCCACGACCGCGAGCCGCTGAGCGTCCTCGGCGTGCCGCAGGTTGGTGAGATCGGTGAGCACAACGACGACCCCGAGTGGCCGGCCTCCCTCATCCCGGACGGCGTTGGCTCGCACCGACACCGGCACGATCTCCCCGTCGGGGCGCCTGGCGTCCAGTTCCCCGCTCCACTCGGGGCGGCCGCCGGAGAGGATCTCGGTGAGGACGTCGCGTGGCGTGGCATCGTCGACGAACACCTCCAGAGGCGGGGAGGGGTACCTGGTCGCGTCACCGCGCTGCCGGCCGGTGAGACGCAGCATCGCCGGGTTCCCATAGACGGCATTGCCCTCGGCGTCGACGATCCCCACCGCGTCACTCGTCTGCTCGACCGCGGCGACGATGCGGAGCATCGTCGCCTCCGCCCGCTTCCGCTCGGTGATATCGCGCACGACCGCCTGGATCGCGGGCTTGCCCTCAAGCTGCATCGCGGTGAGCAGGACGTCCGCCGAGAAGCTCTCCCCACTGTCACCTCGTCGGTGCACCCACTCGAAGTGGTGGCTACCATTGGCCACCGCAGTGTCTCGCCGCCGGCGCGCCAGCGTGAGGGAGTCTGTGCCGCATGGCTGGGTGGGAGGTGACAGTTCGCCAATGCGCTTGGCCCGAAGCTCGTCGCGCGTGTCGTAGCCGAAGACGGCCAGGGCCGCCCGGTTGCAGTCAATCACGCTCGCCTGATCGTCCAGCAGCAGCACGGCATCGCCGGTGGCATCATAGAGCGTGCGGAACTTCGTCTCCGAGCGGCGGAGCTCCGCTTCGGTCTGGCTGCTCGACACCTGGTCAGACAGGATCTTCCCGGCAAGGACGGTGGCCAGGGGGTAGAGCCCCAGCACGGGGAGCCCGATCCGCGCGACAACCGACAGCCCGGCGTGGTCCGGCAAGGTGAACATGAGGGCGAGCATCGCCAGGTGGACAGCAACGCCGAACAGGTACAGGCGCAGGGCGGACGGCGGCTGCTTGTCGGGGGGCAACCGGAAGTGGGCCGCCACGCCGATCGCGGCCGACGAGACAGTGACGAGAACCCCCGTCAGGGCGCCCATCCCACCGAGTCCGACCCGACACGCCACCGCCATCGCGAGCGCCACGACTGCGGCCCAGGGGCCGAAGAACAGGGCGCAGAGACTGACCATGACGGAGCGACCATCGAAGATCAGCCCCGGTCCCAGGTTCAACGGACGCAGCATCCCGATCACCGCTGCCCCGCCGAAGAGCACCCCCTGCATCAGCCCGCCCGCCCGCGTGTTGCGCGGCCACCGTCTCTCGAAAAAGCCGGAGACGATGGTGAGCGCCACGAGATAGGCCAGGTTCTGCACCAGGTCCAGATAGATCGCGGGACCGGACATCCTCTTCGCCCCCTTTGCCGCCCATGCTGTTCGCTCAGCCAGATTCACTGAACGACACTGCCCCTGGTCACCCGCGCGATGCGCCCCGGCGCCGCATCGCCCCGCAGTGCTGCTCGCGCAGGAACCGGCCTGCGGACGCGGTCAGCGGCACCTCTCCGGTCGGGGCTACTCCCACGCGTAGACGTGGACGGCGTACGGTGCGAATGTGTCGGTGACCCCACCGTTGTCGACCGGCAGTGTGCGGTTCTCGTAGGGGAGGTGCACCGCGCCCCGGGCGCCTACGTTCAGGCGGGCCGTGACCTCCGCGCGAGCCGAGTTGGCGGCGAGCAGAACCGATCGCCCGCCGTGCTGCTTGAGCAGCAAGCTGATGCTCGGGGTCCCGAGTGCGTCGCGAGGGGGACCGGCCAGCACCTGTGCTGCCGGGGGCTGTGGGCCCGTGCGCGCCACCAGCGCCTCCTGCAACTGCGACAGCTCGCCAGCCAGGTCACAGGTGTTCCTCCAGACCTGCGGGTTGTCGGTGACGCCGTGGTTGTTGCCCCAGCCCCCGTAGGTGTACCAGGTGATGCCATGGGCGCCGTGAATGATGCAGAGATAGCTCATCGCCCACAGCTCGGCGCGCGTGGGGTAGCGGGGCCACCCCCAGCCCTGGAAGTACTGCACGATGGCCCAGATCGACTTGCTGCGCGTCTTCGCCGCGGCGAGATCCGCCTGGATCGTCTGCATGTCCGCGATGATGGCGGGGACACCCCGGTCTGTGTCATCGCGGATCGGGTACAGCTCGGGCAGGAAGCTATCGGTCGAGTGGACATAGTTGGTGTAGCGTGAGACCGGCGGGCTACCAACGCCGTCGGCCTGGGTTGTGATGTGCGCCGGGTCGATGTCGCGTACCGCCTGGCTGAGCGCGCGCAGCTCGTCATGGCTGACATGGCTCGCCGTGTCATCAGCCAGGTACCAGGCGAGCAGCGCGGGCTGGCCCTCCTCGCGCGCCACATCACTGAGCACCGTCTGGATGCTGGTGCAGTTGGCCCCGGCATCGGAGGACACGAACAGCTTGATCCCGTGGCGCTCGGCGGCGGCATAGAACTCGCTGAAGTCCGCGCCGCGGGCGGAGCTATACGTGTGCGCCATGTTGAAGCCCGCCTGCTTGAGGTCCGCGAAGGCGCGGTCGAAGCTGTTGTCATTGAAGGGCTTCTTCCACACGGCGTACAGGCCAATCGGGAAGAACGGCTGCCCATCGACGAGTGTCATGCCATCATCGCGCAGCGTGACCACATTGCGCGTGCGTGGCGCCCGGATCAGCAGGTACCAGTCGCGGGACAGCTTGTTACCGGCCAGGTCGGCGGCGGCCACGGTGAAGTGATGGAGGTTGGGGGCACTGCTCTCGCGGCGGGGGTGGGGCCCGTCGAGGGCCACCTCGGTCAGATCGAGGAAGGCACCGCCGGTGAGGTTGGGGGTATCGAAGCCGAAGGCGAGCTCGGCCCAGAGGGCCCCCGCCGGCGCCACCACTTTCGCCTGCTCACGGTGCCACTCGGGGTTGGCCGCGCCCAGGTCCACGCCCTCCCGCGTGCCGATGGGGTGCTCCTCCGCATCCAGCCAGGTGATCCCGCCGCTGTAGCTGCTCTTGGTGCTCATCGCGCCCTTGAGGTTGAGGGAGTGACGTGACCAGTATGACAGCTCGTAGCTCGCGCCGCCCTCGACGCTGATCCGGGGCGAGCGCAGGGAGAACGCCGTATCGACCTCCCCCGGGCGCGACCGCGTGAGGTGCAGACCGGGCGGCGCCTGCGGATCGTGGATTGCCGTCCGCGCAATCTCCAGCGCCTGGCCGTAGTTGGCGATGCGCCAGTGCGAGAGATCGCCGCTTTCCGCCAGCGGCGCGAACGGCGCGGCCGG